>JBDTKK010000392.1:0-17261 GCA_039935335.1 Chitinophagaceae bacterium | reverse complement strand
AAGTGAAGCTGGATTAATGACGGAGGATTATCCACCGCTTACTGCACGGCGAACACAGATTTGCACCCATTTTTAAATCCGAGCGGTTCGTATTGGCACGAATCGAATCAGAGCTACATTTCTCAATTCAAGTTTTTGCCTGCCCCGATTATAGGCGGAAACTTTCGATTGATTTCGTTGCTTTTGCAGGTAGATTAGGAGTCTGTGAGGCAGCCATAGCACCTCGGCCTTGCAGAAGTGAGAAATTTGCTTATCTTTGTCCCCATAGTACAGGAAATGGTGTTTTCCTGCCCCAACCGCTTTCAAAAAGCTAATAACGCCTGTTCAAACTAAGGTCAATAAAGACAATGAACAGGTCAATTATTTTAATCGGAATAGGTGGACTCCTCGGGAGTATTGCACGATATTTACTCGCTTCTTTTTTTACCAAGCTTTTCCCTTCGGCTTTTCCATACGGTACATTTATTGTAAATATTGTCGGATGTTTACTCATCGGAATTTTCTACGGACTTTCCGAGCGCTATAACTGGTTCACCCCCGATTTGAGGCTTTTCCTTGCTACTGGTTTTTGCGGTGGGTTCACTACATTTTCTTCCTTGACTTTTGAAAATTTAGTTCTCTTGCAATCGTCGGAATACCTCACTTTTGCTTTATACAGCATCGGGAGTTTTGCAGTTGGCTTACTAGCTGCATTTGGCGGATTATCCTTAACAAAAATATAAATGAAGGCGAACTTCAATCCCTGGCATCAAGTCACAATGGGAGAACAACAGCCCGACATCGTTCAGGCAATCATTGAAATTCCAAAAGGTCGCAAGGCAAAATACGAATTGGACAAAGAAACGGGTATTTTACGCCTAGATAGAGTGTTGTTCTCATCAGTTTATTATCCCGCGAACTATGGCTTAATTTCACATAGAAATGAAGAAACCGAAGATACTTTTATTGCAGACCTTGCCGTAGCAACAAATGCAGGGAAAATAAAGACGGGAAGCGGTTGCAGAGGCGAACGAATTGCAAAGTTCAATCGCCTAATACGTATAGAAAATGAATTAGGGGATTCAGCAAAATTTGCAGGAATAAATGCTTTTATAAATAAGAAATAATACAGCCATGGCATATTCAAAAATATTAATAGCAGTTGACAGCAGTGAATATTCAATAAAAGCTGCAAAAAAAGGATTAGAACTGGCGCATCAGCTAAATGCAAAAACCGCGTTGCTTTATGTAGTTGATACTTTAAAAGCGATGGGAAATGTAGATGCCGGCATTACGCCGCAAGAAGCATTAATCGTTCTTAAAAAAGAAGCTGAACAAACATTGGATGAATTGGCCGCAATGTATAATGGCCATGAACTCATGAAATTTATGCCCGAAGGAGCCCATCCTCCAGATGACATTATTAAAACTGCTGAAAACTGGGAAGCAGATTTAATTGTGATTGGCACACACGGACGAACAGGATTAACGCATTTGTTAATGGGTAGTGTGGCAGAATACGTTGTTCGTCACTCAAAAATACCTGTAATGGTTGTGCCCTCAAAATAAGATTGAAATGATACAATTAGCTATCCCAGGATACAAGGAAACTGAAATACACTTGGAGTATCTCCTTTTAGATTTCAACGGTACACTTGCCATTGACGGGAGATTGATGGGACAAGTAAAGGAAAAATTGATCAAGATTTCCGAAAAATTACAAATACACATTCTTACAGCAAATACCTTCGGAACGGCATCAGAAGAATTAATTGATATACCCTGCAAATTAGTTCTGCTTCCTGAAAAAAATCAGTGTTTTGAAAAAGGAAAATATACAAGAGAGCTTAGCAAAGATTCCATTATCAGTATCGGCAACGGCAGAAACGACAAGGAGATGTTTCAAAATTCAGCCATCAGAATAATAGTCATTCAAACAGAAGGTGCTGCTATTGATACACTTAACAGTGCTGATATTGTGTGTTCAAATATTTTGGATGCACTAGATTTAATAGATAATCCACTTCGTTTAACTGCAACGCTAAGAAGTTAGGCATTCTTTAAATATAATCTATAATTCCGCAAGTATGGCGCGTGTCTTCCGCAGCGTAGGCCTACTTGTGTGCGGTCTTGCATTCAGCTTTCAACTCTTTAAAAACTCAATCGCAATTACATTTTTCAATCCGCCCTTATCAATTTATCTGGCTAAAGTACAACTTTCTTTTTTCTCCCACAAGCAGTCTGGGCACGGGCTTACGCGTCCTGCTTGTCGGAGCGTTGTCGATAATTAGTTCGTTTGTTTTCTCTCGGGGATGAGTATCTTGGAGGCGATACTTGCGGGAGTTGGCGATTAGGATAAAACGACTGTGTTCATTAAAACCTTGTCAAACGGAAATCATCTGACAAGGTTTTGGCAATCACTTTTTACGGGTCAATGCCTTCCCATAGTGATGCACAGTTTCAGGCTCACCAGGATGGTGGTCGTGCTGCTCTATCGAGTACTCGGTGGTATCTGCATTGGTACCTTTCTTGTAAATACTTTTTACAGTCCCATGCCCAATTGCGCTACGATAATGCCAGGTAACTTCTGTACCGGCCGGAATTGTGTCAAATTCCTTCTCTGTTATTTTTGATTTTGTTGCCATATCATTATTTGATTTATTTCACTAACTGTTTCCGGTGTCACAGTCTCCATTAGAAAGGATTTCGAATACTTTTTCATTAAACAAATATTCTCGCTATATTTAAAAAGAAACAGGCTCTCAAAGCACTGTTAATTTTCCGCAAACAAATGAGACAATGCATTTTTCAAATCTGAGGTCAACCATTGATACCTCTATCAAATCCCGACGAAACGTCCTGAACTTTTTATTTCTTATCGCCAAGCTCGGTAGCGAATCGTCATAAACGCTATGGATACGATTTTAAAGATAGAAAATGCGTAAGCACTTCTACATTCGTTCACAAAGAGTGATTGAAACGTAGTTGCATGCTTACACGTTAGCGTCTTCAACTCGTTACCAATAGTTATTTCCCAAAGATTCTCGATCCAAATATTAAAGTCAGGATAAGCAGAACAATGAAAATAAAGAATAAAATCTTGGCAATCGAAGCTGCCCCAGCGGCTATTCCCGTAAAACCAAAAATAGCTGCAATGATTGCTATAATAAAGAAGATTACTGCCCACCTAAGCATAAGAAAAGTTTTTAGTTGTTAGAGTTGGTGTAAGAATCGTGCCAGAAAAAAAAGTTTAAATAAGTGCATCGCATTTGACTGTCTGGACTCCCATATGATGCCCGCTCGGCGTAGTCCCTGCTCCCGCAAGCTTAACTCGCAACTTCTGGAGAGGGGACCATCTTGTGACTTCGTAAATTAAAGCGTCCATTTTTTTGAGGTTTACTAAAATAGGAGACTCCCACAAACATGGCGCGTGTCTTCCGCAGCGTTGGCCTGCTTGCGGGCGATCTTGCATGGGGCTTTTAGTTCTTTAAAACTCAATCGCGATCACGTCTTTCATACAGTATCAATTTATCTGGCTAAAGTAAGCCTTCCATAATTCTCTCACAAGCAGGCTGGGCGCAGGCTTACGCGTCCTGCTTCCGGAAGCATCGAGCCAATCAAAAGTCTGGATCAGGGACAAAAACGCTCAAAAGTCGAAAACGACGTGTAAACAAAACCAGGCCCTATGGACAATTGATCTTCCATAACATAGGTTTTATAGTCGCCGATAATCGTGTTGCAACCTGTGCTGTCTGTGCTAAACAGGATAACACAGGTGTGTTCATTAATAGATGTGTCAGGAAGCGCATTTCTTTTTAAAGTGACCGTTAAGTCGACTCCATATTTCCCGGCGGGATAAGTTTTTCCTGTTGCCGCATTAATGCCGTTCCAAGCTTGCGTGGGATTGGTTACGGTTGGATAGGAATTTACAAGACCATTTACAGGTCTGCTAAGCGTTGTCAGAACTTGGCCAAATGCGTCTTTTATCTGCAACGACATGCTAACGAACGACGCAGAATCATTGGTAATCAACCGTAAGGCATCATTCAAATGGTCACCATTTGGCGTAAACCCGCTCGGTAGGAAATAGACATTGTTCTTTAGCGGAGCTTCTGTAGCGGGACATTTAAGTTCGGGCGTCTGAGTATCATCGTTCCTTTTACAGGCAGAAAGACTCATCACTAACGTAACGAGAACGAACAGGTGAATTTTAAGCATTTACAGTTTTGCAGCTAAGATACTTATTGTTTCCTATTTTTTTACCGTTGTTCGCCCTTATTAATGTTCCCGACGTTGCATGGTCTCCGACCTGCAACGAAAATATTTGAAAGTATTTTCCTAACCCTAAAAAAACAATAAACCCAAAACTACTAATTCCCGCTTTCTCCTAGAAATTGTTGGAATTTAGGTAAGCGGGCATACTTTCCGGAGCGGGCGGCATTCTATTCGTTAAGACACGAACCTCGGCTGAAACTGCCTTCCCAAACTCTCAATTTCCCCCGCTTTTTAAACCTTTAACAACCAAAAGCATCCTTACAACGTTAGTATTTAGAAATCACACCAAAAATGTTCACTCGAACAAAATTTTTTAATAAAAATCAGTTTGGCGTTTGCATCATAGCGAGTATGCTGCTGGCATCCAGTTGCAATGCTCAAAGCCGCTCTGTGCCCCTCTCTCCGCCTCCCGACAAAGCCATTGCCGTTTTTGCAGAAGGTTGTTTTTGGTGTTCCGAATTAATGTATGGCGCTGTTCCCGGTGTGGATAGTGTGGTAAGTGGCTATGCAGGCGGACACACCAAAAACCCAAGCTATGGCGATGTAACCCGTGAAACGACGGGCCACGCAGAATGCGTGATGGTTTATTACAACCCTAAAATTGTTTCCTACAATCAATTGCTAAAAGTTTTTTTCGCTTCGGTGGATCCCACACAAGTAAACCGAGAAGGCAACGACATCGGCACTTCCTACCGCTCCATTCTTTTTTATAAAAATGCCGATGAGGAACGCGAAGCCAAAGCCGCTATTGCTGCCGAGTCTAAGAATTATTCAAAGCCGATAGCCACGCAAGTGAAGCCCTTAAAAGCCTTTTATCGTGCAGAAGAATATCATCAAAATTATATCGCCCATCATCCGGGTGATAGTTATGTTATAAACGTGTCAATTCCCCGTTACAAAGCCTTTAGAGCAAAATACAAAGGCAATTTGAGAGCAAAAAGCACGTTCTAAAGATGGTGTGTGAATGGTGAATAAAGAAAGCGCGGCTGGCAACGGTCGCGCTCTTCTTTTTTTAGGATTTGACTAAAGCCAATGGCATCAATTTTCTATTAAGATGCCTAAACAATTTAATCATGAAAAAGCTACTTCCGGTCGTAGCCGCAGCATTTGCCCTTACAAGCCTTTGTGCCTGCGACAATCAACCCAGCAATAACAACACAAGTACTGACACTACAGTGGCCATTACACCACCTACACTCACCACTCCACCGGCGGCAATGGATTCTGTAGCAAAATCAGAACCATTAGCCAACACCGAAGCCGCCAGCGAACAAACGGGAGTACCAGCGGACACAAGGCATGAGAAAAAAGCTGCTGCTCAAAACACATCCAAAGTGACAACAGTCTCTGCTGCTACCATTCATTCCAGCACCACAAAAACGAACAGAAACAACCCTGAAACAGACCGCAATCCGCTGACAAATAATGCCAAATATAGAGTACAACATAAGCCAAAATACGAGTATAACGCCCACGATAGCGTGGACAGTCGCTTTGGTCTTGCACCGGCTAAATAGACCTTAGAGCTTCCTTTTAAAAAAGCGCAAAGTCTCGTCCATCACTTGCTGCATGGGCAGCGGTGGTTCAGCTTCAGTCCAAGGATGTTTGCGCCCGAAAACATGGTCGGATTGCACGGCAAAAAGTGCGGCATTGGGTTGCGCATGAAGCAAGGCTTCAGCGCTCACAAAAGGCACTGAAGCATCATTAGTTCCGTGGCAAATAAGCACAGGAATCTCTAGGGCGGAAATCGCTGCGAAAATGTCTAATCGCTGTTGGTTTTTTTGAAAATTCTCATAGAGCCGGTAGTGCAGGGGCATCTCTTGGTTCGTTCTGGAATTCAAAATATAATCGACGCCTGTTTCCTTCCATTTTTCGATACGTGATTCTGGCCAAGTTGCCCAAGGAGTTTGACATTGGGCAATTGCCGCCCAAGTAGTAAGCGCCTTTATCCGCGCATCTTCTGCCGCATAAAGAATAGCAATACCACCGCCTAAACTATGGCCAATCAAGCCAATTCTTGAAGTATCAAACTCTGCTTTAAAACGTTCGTTGTTTTCTACCCAATCCACAATTTTACCAAGGTCAAAAAGCTCGGTCGTGTAATTATTTTCTGCGTAGGCTTCCAAGTTCACAAACTCCTGCGGATGCTCCATGTTTGTACCATTGTGCGAGAAATTAAATTTTACAAAGGCAAAACCAATCTCCGCCGCCTGGGTGGCAAGCAGGTCAAAATTTCCCCAATCTTTAAAGCCATTAAAGCCGTGTGCATAAATCAATACAGGCTTAGGAATACCATTCATTTTTAGAAGAACATCCGTCGCCATGGGTATCTCATCCAGTCCGGGAACCGCAAGGTTCTTAAATATCTGCATCGCAGTAAGGTAGCGGAAAATGTATTAGACACCGAAAGGAAAAGTGACCCAATTTTGAAAGAATTTCCCTCCCAATAATAAACCCTAATTCTTCCGGTACAATTTTGCTTAGGTTGCGCTCCAACTTATAAATGAATATGGCGGAATCGCAAACAGAAGTAGATCCAAAACCGGAAAGAAAGCCCCAGAAGAGTCAGCAGATTATTCTCAAACAAACGGAGGAAGCGGGATTGACGCAATTGGAGCGCAACACGACTGGCCTCGCTTTGTCTGGTTTCTCCGCAGGGCTCGATATTGGCTTTTCCGTACTGTTGATGACGGTGATGTTGACCCTTTTCAAAGGAGTTCTTCCCGATGCGATTACTCATGTTATTGTCGCCAGCATGTACCCCATCGGCTTCATTTTCGTCATTCTTGGGCGCTCCGAATTGTTTACAGAACACACTACTCTAGCCATTCTTCCAGTTTTAGAAAGGCTCACCTCTATCAAGAAATTGCTGCGCCTTTGGGGCATTGTATATCTAAGTAATATCCTCGGTGGGCTGATGTTTGCGGGCATACTCACCTGGTTTGCCGGCTCACTCCATTACCTTCAAAATTGGGCACTATATGATATTGCTTTCAACAATCTCCATCATGAGTTTCTCACTACGATGCTAAGCGCGGCGCTTGCTGGTTGGCTGATGGGATTATTGGCATGGCTCGTGGCTGCGGCTCGTGAAACAATTAGCCAAATATTACTCATTTTCATCATTACGTCAGCCATAGGTATCATAGGTTTGCCACACTGTATCGTTGGTAATATTGAGGTGTCAACAGCACTGTTTGCGGGGAAGATTTCCTTAGTCCAATACCTCGGTTTCATTGTGCCGGTCACTATCGGAAATGCTCTTGGCGGTGTGTTCTTTGTAGGCGTTTTAAAATTCAGCCATACCAAGTTTAGCGGTCGGGAACAGGAAATAATTTTAGACGAAATAGAGATTGGTACCGATGCCGATACCCTATAAATAGCTTCTCCAAAAAACGGTTAAAACAATGCAACTTTCAATCTTGCTTTAAGCGAAACCTTACATTTGAAGTCCTGCACTTTTCGGTAGTAATTTCTTACCGGAGATACACTTAAAAACCTTCATGAGAATACAACGCGCTGCCCCTGCCAATGAGCTTTTGGCGAAGCTGGTGTTTCTGATTTTGCCCACTGCTTTGGTGGCTTATTTCCTGCTGCACAACCTCAACGATTATTTCTCTTTTCTTCAAAATAGCGGCTTCATCTGGACGCTCTATTTTTCGGCAGGCATGTCTGGTAGTGCTATTTTCCATGGCTTTCGCTTCCGCGCGGTCGTGCCTTTTATGGCACTATTGTTTTTGCTTTGGCTGGGCTACCGCGGTATAGATATGATGGCCGTTGGCGAATTTGACCAACCTGTTTTAGAAGCGAAATACAAAGTGCTTTCTATACTGTTTGTCTTTGGGTGGATTATCGGTTGGGGCTTTGTGCGCTTGCGCCATTGGGCCATCTTCATCGCCGCAACGCTGCTTCTGGCTTGCATCTACGTCATTGCCAAGTTCAATGTAGATACTGTAAAACACCTGATTTTATCCTTTGCACCGGCATTGCTTTATGCCATTTATATCGTCTTCGCTGCCGAGCAGATTTATAGCTATGGCGACAAGAGTCAAAAATTTTGGTTGTTTTTAGGGAAGAGGCTTGCAGGCTTTGTCCTTCTCTCTTGTTTGTTGTTAATGGGCGTTTTCTACATCATGCGCGGCGAGATAAAAGAAACGGTGGCCAATTACGGTGCAGGCGGCAAGGAAGGCAAAAACTCCATGCTGAAGCAAAATAAGGATGGCACTTTCGACCTTAAAAATTACTCGCAACTCCGCTCCCAGCTTGGGCGAAGCAACGAATTACTTTTCTGTGCCCGCATCGACAATTTTTTCCCAAATACCGATATTCCAAATCCGCTTTACCTCACCGCATTCTACTATACTAAGTTCGACACCAGCACCGAAACCTTCGAGCGCGATTCTGTCATTCCGCGCAACGACCTGTTTGAACCCAACCCCACCAAGCTTTCGCTTTTCGCTTCCAAGACCGATTCTTCAGTATTAAAAAACAGTGGAACGGATAAGCTCGGCAAGACGGTGGAAGTACAAGTCTATTGTCGCAAACTCTCTCCCAGCACCTATCTCGCGCCGCATACTGGGTATTTTGTACAACCCATTACTGTAGAAAAAGACTTCCGCGACTCCTTTAATTATGCCTTCCGCGCTAAGAGTTATGTAAGCGAATTGAACAGTGCCTACTTCGTGTACAATGCCAAGGATCCGCAAATCAAAAAGTTCCAAGAACAGCGTTTTGAAGTGCTGCGCAAAGCTCCCGGCTATGAAAACGAGTCGGCGGATTTCATGAAGTACTACACCTATATGCCGGGTGATGAAAAGTTCAAGAAGATATCTGTTTTAGCCCACCAACTTACTGCAAAAGCGAAGACTCCTGTGGATAAGGTCATTGCGCTCCGCGATTGGTTTTTAAGTAAAGATTCTGCGGATCAGCCGCTCTTCCGCTATACCGATAATCCGGGCGTGCCGGACATTCCAAATGCCTCCAAACTGCTTTATTTCCTGTTTGAAAACCACAAAGGTTACTGCGCATATTATGCCGGTGCTACTTTGTTTATGTTACGGGCGCTGGGAATTCCATCCCGCATTGCCGTAGGCTTTTTGACGGTAGATAGAAGCGGTGGTAAAAACAAAGGTTGGTATTGGTATTATGCCGATCAGGCGCATGCTTGGGTTCAAGTTTATTTCCCAGGCTATGGCTGGCTGGACTTCGATACAACGGTTGGAAACGACGAAGCACAACAGTCGCCGCAGCCTGATGGCACGCCACCTATGCAACCACCGAAAGCCTTTCTGGCAGCGGATGGCGTGGTGGACGCGATAGATACCAGTAAGCGAACGATTACCTACAAAACGCATCATTTCCTGCTACACGACAAAGAGTATAAACTCAATCCCACCAAAGCCATTTTGGATGTGCATATTGCTGCCATTCGCCGCGACAGTGTGGACATTTCTTTGAGCGAAGTGAAGCCGGGAGATTCCATCACAGCAGTTTCCTATGCCGATGCTTTTAAAAATCTAAGTGCGAGCACCGATGAGAATGCCGAACATTTATTGGCACGCTTTCCTAATCCCGAACCTATTGATGAAGTTTATCTTAAACGGAAAGATTTTAAACATCAGGAAAAGCCGCCTGTAGTGCAGCAGGCCGAAACGCCTTTTAATTGGCGACAAGCACTATGGTTAGCGACGGGAATAATTGCTGCAATTGTGCTCTTAATATTCCTTTTACCAGCTTTAATTTTTGGCTATTTTAATCTTCGAAATAAATTCACAAAGGCCGGGAAACAGAAAGCTTATTGGACTTACCGAACTGCCAGCTATTACCTACACCAACTTGGATTTTTCCGAGGTGTTCAAACGCCGATGCAATATGCACGAAACATGATAGACCCTGCATTGGGCGCAGAGCTCGGCTCGTTTATGAATCTTTATTTAAAGGAAAAATACGCGAAGCAAACTCTAAATGAAAATGAAGCAGCCTTGGTTGGTGCGTACCTTCCTAAGCTTTATAAAATGGTGGCAGAAAAGATTCCTTTCGGCAAGCGTTTCGTTGCGTTCCTAAATCCATTCCGAGCTTTAGCGTTTTTCATCCAACCAAGCGACGAGCAAAACAATACAGAAGCCAACACCACGGCTTAACCTTAATGAAAGCTCCGAAATCCTTTTACCTATTTTTGACCTCTTTCGAAAAAAGTATTGCTCCATGAAAAAATCAGTGCGCGTCCTCTGGATGATATTCTGTGGAGGCTTAGGCTTCTTCATCATCCTCATCGCAGGATTTTGGTGGAGCTGGTGGGGCAATATGCCGAGCATCACCGAACTGGAAAATCCTTCGAGTGCCTTGTCATCCGAAGTGCTCGCAGCAGATGGCAGCATCATGGGGCGATATTTTGTTCAAGACCGCTCTAACAGCAAGTTTTCAGAGATTAATACCGATGTTTTTGATGCCCTTGTTGCCACCGAAGACGAGCGCTTTCGCGATCATTCGGGGATAGATGGACGAGCTACTTTACGTGCCGTTCTTCTCCTGGGCCAGGAAGGCGGCGGTTCCACCATTACACAGCAATTGGCCTTTAATCTTTTTAATGGAGAACGAGCACAAAACAAGATTGCACGGGGATTTCAAAAATTGAAAGAATGGGTACTGGCTGTGAAGCTGGAACGTAATCTTACTAAAAATGAAATCATCACTTTATACCTCAACACTGTTCCCTTTCCAGACAATGTGTATGGCATAAAAAATGCGTCGCTGACATTCTTCAATAAGTTGCCGGACAAACTCACTGTTCCCGAAGCAGCCACCCTTATCGGCACGCTAAAAGGAAACACGATTTACAATCCACGCTCGCACGCAAAAGCCTCCCTGGCGCGGCGCAACACGGTAATCGAGCAAATGCTGAAGTACGATAAAATCACTGCTGCAGACGCTGCGAAATACAAAGCAATGCCCATCGTGCTCGACTATCATAAGCAGAGCTATCATGAAGGCGCAGCGCCGTACTTCCGGCAAGTATTGGAAAAGCAGGTGAAGGATATTTTGAAAGACATCAAGAAACCTGGCAGCGACGACCATTACAACATCTATAAAGACGGTCTTAAAATCTATACAACGATTGACCCTAAAATGCAGGAATATGCCGAGCAGGCTGTGACCCAACACATGGCCGACTTGCAGAAGATGTTCATGCAACAAAGTGGTTACGCCAATCATGCCGTTTGGAAAAGTCATCAGAACATAATTGACGCTGCTATCAAGCAGAGCGACCGCTACAAGATGATGAAAGATGCCGATGAAAATGTGACCGACGCAGACATCGAAAAAGCCTTCAATACGCCTGTGAAAATGCGAGTATTTGCTTGGAATAAGAACGAGTATAAAGATACCGTAATGACACCGCGAGACAGCATCATGTACACTCGCATGTTCCTACAAGCGGGCTTCATGGCAATGGATCCAATGACGGGTGAAGTAAAGGCTTGGGTGGGTGGCATCAACCACGATTTCTATCAGTACGATCACGTCAATGAAAATACCAAACGACAAGTAGGTTCTACAATCAAGCCGCTCTTGTATTGCCTAGCCGTGGATAATGGCATCTCCCCTTGCGGCATAGTGAGTACGGCACCACAATCTTTTAATGGAAAATTGTACAACGCTGGTGGGTCCAAATTCGGCGCTATCACCATGAAAAAGGCATTGGCACTCTCCATCAATAACGCCGCGCTTTATCTGATAAAACAAGTGGGTATTCCTGCTTTTCAAGACTTTGTAAAACGATGCGGCATCAACAGTAATATCGTCCCCTACCCTTCCATTGCGCTCGGTGTTTCGGATATCTCTTTGTTCGAAATGCTGCATGCCTATACTATGTTTCCAAGTGGTGGCATCAATACCGAACCCTATTTCATTTCGAAGATTGAAGACAAAAATGGCATTCTCGTCAAGAGTTTTGCTCCGCGCCAAAAGGAAATTATCAGCGCTAATACTGCTTATAAAATGGTGAAGATGATGCGCGGCGTCGTAGATTTTGGTACGGCAAAACGCCTGCGATATCGCTACGGCATCAAAGCGGACATCGCGGGAAAAACGGGTACGACGAACGATCAGTCTGATGGTTGGTTTATTGGTTACTCGCCTCAAATCCTTGCCGGTGGCTGGGTGGGTTGCGACGACCGCTTCCTGCGGTTTAGAAGTGAAGCTTTGGGACAAGGTGCTGCGGCGGCATTGCCTATCTGGGCATTATTCTACAAGAAAATTGCCTCCGACAAATCCCTTGATATCCGCAGCGATGCGAAGTTTGAAGAACCCGCAAACTTTGATGATTGCGACGTAAGCGACCCCAACAGCGCTATGCGTGCAGACTATAATAATGGCGGCATTGGCGGCCCCGACGAAAGCGAAAAAGATATTAATAATGATGCCACTTTACCTCCTACTTCCGATTGGGGAAATGGAGTAGATGATAGCGATGGTGGACAGTGAATGCAAAATTAAAAATGCAAAATGCAAAAACCCGCTGGCGGTAGATAGTAGATAGATGCAAACCGCTTCGAAGTCTAATGCAGTGCGGCAAATTCTTAGTGCCTCTTAGTTTGCTTAGTGCCTGCCCCGCGTTGAGCGAATCTTCAAATCAATCTTTGCGCCTTTACTTCTCCTTTGCGCCTTTGCGCGAGCTAATCCTTAAACACCACTTTGAAAGTCAAAATAATCAACGACCCCGTTTACGGCTTCCTCCGCTTCCCCGAGCCGGAAGTGATGTCTGTGATTGAGCATCCCTGGTTTCAGCGCTTACGGCATATCAAGCAAATGGGTATGGCTCAACTCGTTTATCCCGGCGCAGTACACACCCGTTTGCATCATTCGCTCGGTGCCTGCCACCTGATGCATGAAGCCTTGCACGTACTTAAGACTAAGGGCATTCAGTTTACCGACGAGGAGTGTGTGGGCGCACGACTGGCCATTTTACTGCACGATGTGGGTCATGGCCCCTTCTCTCATGCGCTCGAACATTCCTTGGTAAAAGGTATTTCTCACGAGGAAATTTCTCTGCTCATCATGCAGAGAATGAATGCAGAAATGGACGGCGAACTGGATACCGCTATCAAGATCTTCGGACACGATTATCCACGTCGGTATTTGCACCAATTGGTGAGCAGCCAACTGGATATGGATCGCATGGACTACCTTAATCGAGATTCCTTTTATACCGGAGTTTCTGAAGGTGTGATTGGTTACCACAGGATTTTGGAAATGCTCACCGTGCAACACGAAGAGTTGATGGTGGAACAAAAAGCAGTGCATAGCGTGGAGAAATTTATCATTGCCCGCAGGCTCATGTATTGGCAGGTATATCTCCACAAAACGGTACTGGGCGCAGAAATGCTGATGGTGAACATTTTAAAAAGAGCTCGAGAATTAGCCGAAAAAGGGCAAGAATTATTTGCCTGTCCGGCCTTAAAACACTTCCTGTACAACGATATTTCGCCGAAGGATTTTAAAGAAAAACCCGAGCACTTAGACAACTTTTGTGCGCTGGACGATAGCGACCTCAGCGCTGCCATAAAAGTGTGGCAGCAGCAGGACGACATGATTTTATCGAGGCTTTGCCAAATGCTCATTCAGCGTAGATTGTACAAAGTGCAGTTGAGTGCAGCACCACTAGCCGAAGAATTAAAACTTGCTCAAGAAAAAGCTAAAAGTATTTTGAGAACCGACGACGAAATAATTATCGACTATTTCGCGTTTTCTGGCAGTACTGAAAACAGTACCTATAATATGAATGACGAGCGCATACAAATAGCCATGAAGGATGGGCGAGTCTGTGATATCTCGGAAGTGGAAGACCCCTTAGTTTCGCAAGCACTTGCCCGACCCGTCGTTAAAAATTACATTTGCTACATTAACGAATAACTAAGTTTCTTCGTTTCCACTATTTCCGAATTTTAGCGTTCCGCTCCAAAAACCGATTTTCTCTTTATTCGAATATGCAATTTTCAGCCCTGCAGATAGCCACACACATTGGAGGCAGGATAGAAGGTAATCCTGACGCAAAAGTTTCCGGTGTCGCAAAGATTGAAGAGGCCAATGAGGGGCAGCTTTCATTTATAGCCAACCCAAAATACCAGGAATATCTCTACACCACGCACGCCAGTATCTTAATTATCAACGAGGATTTACCAGTCACCGCTTATGTCACACCCACACTTATCCGCGTAAAGGATGCGTATAATGGCTTTGCTTCGCTGTTGGTTTTGTACAATGAAATGATGAGCAGAAGGAATAAAAAAGGAATCGAACAACTCGCGCATGTAGCTACCAGCGCTACTTTGGGAGAAAATGTCTATATCGGGGCCTTCAGCTATATTGGGGAAAATGTGACGCTCGGAGAGAACGTTCAAATCTATCCGGGATGCTATGTGGGCGACGATGTTTGCATTGGTGCCGATTCCAAAATTTATGCGGGAGTCAAGATTTATGACGGCTGTAAAATTGGTGCTAACGTCATCATTCATTCTGGCTCCGTAATTGGCGCAGACGGCTTTGGCTTTGCGCCAGAACCCGATGGCAGTTATAAGAAGATCCCGCAAATAGGCACGGTTATCATTGAAGATAATGTAGAAATCGGCTCCAATACCACTGTGGATAGAGCCACAATGGGCGCAACCATCGTAAGGAATGGCGTAAAATTGGACAACTTGATTCAGATAGGACACAATGCTGAAATCGGTGCTCATACCGTGATTGCGGCGCAAACTGGAGTCTCTGGAAGTACTAAAGTGGGCAAAGGTTGTTTGATTGGCGGGCAAGTAGGTATCGTGGGGCATATCCACATTGCCGACGGCACCAAAGTGAATGCAAAAAGTGGCATTTCTAAGAGTGTAGAACAAGCGGATACCTCTATCAATGGCTCGCCCGCATTTGATTACAGGGCATCCTTGAAAAGTCAGGCAGTTTATCGAAATTTGCCAGAATTGATGCAGCGGATTGCACATCTTGAAGAAGAATTGAAGGCGCTAAGTGCCGTCATTAAATAAATTGAAAGCAGCAAAGAAAATCGTGAATATTACTGATACCGGAACTACAGCAAAAAACTCTTTAAAGCTTTCGAAATCGACTATGGAAAATCAATGTACCCTTGCCGGTGCCGTAAGCCTGCCCGGCGTGGGGCTGCATACTGGCCGCGAAGTGATGATGACCTTGAAGCCTGCCAATCCTGGGTTTGGTATTCGCTTCCAACGTGTAGATCTCCCCGAAAAACCAATCGTAAAGGCAGACGTGGACAATGTAGTAGACACGAGCCGCGGAACCACCATCGAGCAAAACGGCGCCCGCGTGAGCACCGTAGAACACCTACTCGCAGCCCTTGTGGGCATGGGCGTGGACAATGCTTTGATAGAACTGGATGGCCCTGAAGTGCCCATTTTGGATGGTAGTGCTCAACTACTCATTGAAGCAATCGAAAGCGCTGGCGTGCAGGAGCAAGATGCCCGCCGCGTGGTGTATAGCATCGACAGCAACATCCATTTCTACGACCCCGTCAAGAATGTGGACATGCTCGCTGTACCTGCCTCTGACTACATGATAACCACGCTGATAGATTTTAATAGTAAAATCCTCGGCACGCAGCACGCAGCAATTAAGCACATTTCGGAGTTTAAAGAGGAAATAGCTCCTTGCCGTACCTTCTGCTTCCTGCACGAGCTGGAATACCTACTTCAGAATGATTTGATAAAAGGTGGCGACCTAAGCAACGCAATTGTGGTGGTAGATAAAGTCGTCAATCAGGAAGAACTTGACCATCTTGCTATGGTGCTAAACAAGCCTTCCATTGAAGTAAAAAGCGAAGGCATTCTCAATAATATTCAACTCCATTTCCCGAACGAACCTGCCCGCCATAAACTACTGGACGTGGTTGGCGACCTTGCGCTTATCGGTGCGCCCATCAAGGCACACATCATTGCCAACCGTCCAGGACATAGCAGCAACGTAGCATTTGCCAAGAAAATAAAGCAGTACATCCGCCGCAATAAAAACGGACTCGATGCACCCAATTACAACCCCAACTTACCGCCTGTTTACGACATCAATCGCATAGAAAAAACGCTGCCTCACAAGTATCCGTTCTTGCTTGTCGATAAGATTATTGAACTTAGCGACACCCACGTGGTGGGTATAAAGAACGTCACCTTTAATGAGCAGTTTTTCCAAGGGCACTTCCCCAAAAACCCCGTAATGCCGGGCGTTCTACAGATAGAAGCCTTGGCACAAGCTGGGGGTATTCTTGCGCTCAACAACTACACTGACCCCGAGAACTATGATACTTATTTCATCAAGATAGACAAGGCAAGGTTCAAGCAAAAAGTAATCCCCGGCGATACCCTACTACTAAAGCTGGAATTGATGAACCCCATTCGCCGTGGTATCTGCGAGATGCGTGCAACAGCATATGTGGGCAACAAACTGGCAACCGAAGCAGAATTGGTAGCTCAAATCGTACGGAAGAAATGATAAAAAATAATCTCTCGACCAATTGGGGATTTTTAGAAAAAGAATTTTCAATCTTTTGAACCATCTTCACGCCCTCAACTCGTTTTATCTCTTAAATCAGCAATGATTCATCCGCTTACATACGTTCACCCAGAGGCCAAAATTGGTGCCAATGTGAAGATTGATCCTTTCACCATGATTCACAAAAATGTGGAGATTGGCGAAGGCACTTGGATTGGCTCCAACGTCACCATTATGGAGGGTGCGCGCATCGGAAAACATTGCCGCGTCTTCCCTTCTACCATTATTTCAGCCATCCCGCAAGACCTGAAATACAAGGGCGAAGACACCCTCACCATCATTGGCGACAACAGCACTATCCGAGAATGTGTGACCATTAATAAAGGTACTGCAGACAGAAACTGTACGAGGATTGGCAAGCACTGCCTCATCATGGCCTATACGCATATTGCCCATGATTGCGAGATTGGCGACTACTGCATTTTTTCTAACAATAC
>JBDTKK010000391.1:0-3025 GCA_039935335.1 Chitinophagaceae bacterium | reverse complement strand
AAATAGAAGGGAGAAATCATCACAATTATTTTACTTCCCTTCGCTGCAACGGTATCCAGTAAATCGGCGAAGCGCCTTTCCAGCGCGGCGTCTGGCTCGGAGGACTTATCAAACGATTCCCAAATTGACTGCTTGTAAATAGCGGTGTCAATTGTCTTGTACAAGGGCTCGTAGCCAAGGTCAGTATGATGTCCGAAATTGGTGTAAGTGTTCTGCACCATGCTTCCGATTAAAGAATTATAGGGGAAAATCTTGGAGATGGCGGCTTTGTAAATCTGGTCTTTTCCAGCATAAGCTATGGTAGGCCAGAGGGTGGGGAAACGCGGTGCAAAAGGTAATAGCACGCCCGCAATATTCTGCTCGCTCAAAGCCTTACCTCGCTTTCCCAATTCCACGGGCAGAAGCTCCAAAATAATAAGCTTTGGCACGTAGCGTTGATAGACTATTGGTAGGACAGCCGCCGCATAACTAAGCCCCATTTCGTCCCGGCCACAATTGTAAACCGAAGTAGATAATTCCTTTTCCAAAAGCCTCGAATCATAGTGATGGGAAGCCCGCGAAGAACCAAAAATGAGTAAGTCTTCTTTGGTGCTGTCCAAGGTATAAAGCGTCACGGCATCATCGCCATGGTGTTGCTTAAAAAAGAGTTGCTCCAAGCCCGCACCAATGAGCCTATCTGCCGCAAAAAGGATGGCAAACAATATGACGCAACGACGGAGCAAATGACGAAGTGGATGGCGCATTTTTCTAGAATTGGAAATAGATGAATTGCCCACCGTTAAACACTCCTATTAATAACATCACCAACAAAAGCAGTGCATAGCCTGCCATCCGCACCGCAGGTTTCGGACTCCAAAGCATGCTCCACTTTTCTGCAAAAAACTCCTGATTGACTTCTGCGGCTAACAAGAAAATGATGAGCAAGATGCTGTACACAAACCCTGCTGCATAACCCACAAATAAGCCTCCAGGAGCCCAGGTGAAAATTTTCTCCATCACCAAAAACGCATCCTGAATAGTGGCAGCGCGGAAGAAAACCCAGGCAATGCACACCAAGAAAAAAGTGAGCAAATAGCGAAACACAAGGCCAATATTTCGACGGGAAACTTTGGGCTTCGCAAGCTCTATCCCAATTCCATCCTTCAATACAGCCTTTTTATTTTTAAAAACATATCGATCTAAGAGCAACTCTACCGTTTGATAAACTCCATGCAATGCACCCCAAATGACGAAGGTCCAACTGGCACCATGCCAAAGACCACTCACCATAAATACAATAAGCAGATTGATGATATGCCTCGGTATTTTCACCCTGCTTCCACCCAGTGGAATATAGAGATAATCTCGAAACCAGGTGGACAAAGAAATATGCCAGCGACCCCAAAAATCCTTGATAGAACGTGCGAGATAAGGCCGCCGGAAATTCTCCATTAAATTGATACCTAAAACCTTTGCGCAGCCAATAGCAATGCTAGAATAACCCGAAAAATCGCAGTAAATCTGGATGGCGAAAAAGAGCGTTGCTACTGCACAAGATATCCCGCTGTGGTGCTCGGCATTGTTGTAAACGGCATCCACATAGATCGATAATCGGTCTGCAATAACCACTTTTTTAAAAAGCCCCCAAAGCATCATTCTAAGTCCGGAAACGATGCGTTCATAATCAAAATCGACCTTCTTGTAAAACTGATGAATGACGTTTTGCGGACGTTCAATTGGCCCCGCTACAAGCTGCGGATAGAACATCACATACAAGGCATAAATCCCGAAATGCTTCTCCGCTTTTTGATGCCCCCGATACACTTCAATGGTGTAACTCATGGCCTGGAAAGTGTGAAAAGAAAGACCGATTGGTAAGATAATGGAGAGGTCGGGAATTGGATTTTTGCTTCCGGCAAGATGCAGGAATTCGGTCAGCGTATCGTTGAGAAAGTTGTAGTATTTGAAGAAGCAGAGAAAACCAATGTTCACCACAAGACTAGCCAGCAGTAATGCTTTGCGCTGTTTTCGATGAGTTTCTATCAACCTTCCCGCACAATAATCTACCACGATGGTAAAGCCCAAAATAAGGATGTAGATGGGAACAAAAACCGCGTAGAAATAGCAGGAAATTGCCAGCAGAAACGCCCAACGATACTTGTGCGGCAGTAGGAAATAAACCGCCGTCGTCAGGATGAAAAAGAAGACGAAATGGAAGGAATTAAAAAGCAGAGCGCGCGGTGTTTAGAGGCGAAGATAAAGAGCCGAAGAAAACGAGAAATCAGACAAGTTCTTCCTGTGGCTGTCGGCTCTTTCTATCCAATACAATCATCAAGGCAATGCAGAGATAAAACATGATACCGACCTTATGCGTTTCTATCAATTCCGAAAAGAAATTGTTGATAAATCCGGCAGCAAACATCATAGCCACACCAACCGTGATGTGCTTATAAAAGCGATCTTTAAATCGATGATAGGTATTCTGCGCTACCGCAAAAAACACCATAATTAGGAGTGCATACAAAATCATTGCGGGCCAGCCCTGCTCCACCAGCATAAAGAGGAAATAATTGTGCGTGGTGCTGTGTTCAGTATTGCGACTGACATAGGTTCGGAAAGACGATACCGCATAAGGCTTGTAAAAGAAATAAAACGAGTTGGGGCCGTAGCCATGGAGGGGCTGATCCTGACTCATCCTCACAGCCGCAATCCAGCGATAAAGGCGCTCCATACTGCTCATGTCCTCGCCCCGAAACGTTGCCACCAAGTGATCAGCAAAGGTGAAATGCGAGTAAGTATGGGTAAAGTCCGGGCGAAAATCAATGTACTTATTATGGCGCACCATGTACACCGTTGTGAGGGCGATGAGTCCATAAAAAGCGGGCATGATAAACTTCACCAACTTCAGGCGAATGGCTATGCCAATACCGATTGCGAAAAAGGTAGCTAACATAGCTCCTCGCGCGAAAGTGAAGTAGATGGCCGCACAGAAAAAAGGCATGACGAGTAGCAAAATTGCACGTTGCCAGGGCCGCCATTTTTTGGT
>JBDTKK010000390.1:0-3851 GCA_039935335.1 Chitinophagaceae bacterium | reverse complement strand
ATGATAAGTTCTACTTTTGAAAGGAATGATATTTTTAGGAAAGAGAATTCGCCCTCACGGGTCAATCCGATCGAGGCACAAAAGCCCCTAAACCACCAATGCCTAAATCGTGAAGAACACCCAGAAAACTATCGTTCGCGACTTATCATGGCTATCCTTCAATGAACGTGTGCTACAGGAGGCTCACGACCCGAGTGTCCCGATTTTTGAGCGCCTTCGATTCATCGGAATTTATTCCAATAATCTGGATGAATTTTTCCGCGTGCGTGTAGCTGCGTTAGCGCGGATGCTGCGCTTGGGTAAAGCTGCGAAGGAGCATTTGGAAGAGGAGCCACAGAAAATCCTACAGGAAATACAGCAAAAATTAAAAAGCCAACAACGTGAGTTTGACAATACCTATAAAAGCATTATTGAAGAACTGGGAAGGGAGGGAATCTTCTTAAAAAATGATAAGCAGCTAAGCAAAGCACAACTTGAATTTGTCATCAATTACTTTGACCAAAAAGTGCGTACACGGATTGTGCCGCTGATGATTGAAAGTATCCCAACCGTTCCGCTATTGAATGATAAGGCCATTTATTTGGCCTGCGTTTTGGGCAATACGAAAGACGCTTCAATGCAGCGCTATTCCCTGATTTCGATTCCTACAAATATGCTACCCCGCTTCGTCATTATTCCTACGGAAAATGAGGAACGGCACATCATCTTGCTGGAAGATATTATCCGCCTATCCCTGCCGCATCTTTTTGCGCCATTTGGCTACAACCGCTTCTCCGGCTACATCGTGAAAGTGACGCGGGACGCGGAGTTGGAGCTAGACAACGATGTTAATACCGACCTTATTGAGGAGCTGGAAAAAAGCTTGAAAGCCCGCAAAAGAGGTAGAGCTACACGCTTTGTTTTCGATAAAAATATTGATGCTAATCTGCTCGATTTTCTCGTAAAGAAATTCTCCTTTTCGAGCAAAGACAATCTTGTGCCTGGCGGAAGGATTCACAATTTCAAAGACTTCATGAGCTTCCCCAAAGAAGTCTTCACGAAGCTGACGGAAAGACCTCGACCTTTTGTGCATCCTTTGCTGGTGCAGCCTCGTCGCATCATGAATGTGCTGGATAAGCGCGAAGTGATGTTGCATTTTCCCTACCATTCGTTCGACTCGATAATAGACCTCATGCGCGAGGCTTCTATCGACCCTTTTGTACAGAGTATCAAGATTACCTGCTACAGATTGGCCAATGATTCGAAGCTGATAAACGCGTTGATAAACGCGGTGCGCAATGGCAAGCAGGTAACGGTTGTATTAGAGCTTCGGGCACGTTTTGATGAAGAGGCCAACCTTCGCTGGAAAGCCATACTGGAAGAGGAAGGCGTAAAGGTTTTCATCGGGTTGCCCAACATGAAAGTGCATGCAAAACTTTGCGTCATCAGAAGGAAAGAAGGCAATAAAACAAAGGTCTATGGCTTTGTTTCTACAGGGAATTTCAATGAGAACACTGCGCAGTATTACACAGATCATTGCCTGCTCACGACCAACAAAAACATCCTTGCAGATGCGGAAAGAATCTTTGCAGTTTTTTCTTCAATAAAGCCAGACTTGGATAGCCTGAAAGCCTGTAAAACATTGATCGTTTCGCCGGTCAATATGCGGCAATATTTCCTTGAGCTTCTCTCGAAAGAAATCCGACATGCGAGAAAGAAAAAGCCTGCTTCTCTCTTCCTGAAATTGAACAGCCTTTCTGATACTGAGCTCATTCAAAAACTCTATGAGGCTGCCCGCCATGGCGTAAAATTACGCATGGTTGTCCGAGGCATTTGCGGCGCTTATACCGAGCAAGATTCCTTCAAAAAGCCCATCAAAGCCATCTCCATTATCGATGAATATTTGGAGCATGGACGCGTCTTTATCTTTCATGCAGAAGGCAAGCCCAAAGTCTTTATTTCCTCTGCGGATTGGATGGTACGCAACCTTGATCATCGGGTGGAAACAGCCTGTCCTATTGACGATGCACAACTTCAGCAAGAGCTTATTGACATCATGAACCTTCAACTTGCAGAAAATGTAAAAGCACGCATTTTGAACAATGATCAAAGCAATGAATATGTGCAACGCCTAAAAGAAGTGCCTGAATTGCGCTCACAAATAGCGACATTCGAATACCTACTTCATAAAAAATACGAAGATTGATTTTAGCTGCAATAGATATCGGTTCCAACGCCGCAAGGTTGCTCATTTGCGAAGCCGCACGTTACGCCGACGGCAATGTGGACTATACTAAACTGACGTTGTTGCGCATCCCATTGCGGCTCGGGATGGACGTTTTCAGTAATGGAAAAATCGGCGAAGACAAGGCCACACAATTGATTGACACAATTAAGGTCTATCAGTTGATGATGAAAATTTACAAGGTTGAAGCCTTTAAAATTTGTGCCACTTCCGCCATGCGTGACGCAACAAACAGATTGGAAATTCTCAAGAAAGTAAAAGAAGAAACCAGCCTCGACATTCAGATTTTATCAGGCGACGAAGAAGCTTCTGTTGTGTTTGAAACGCATATTGCTGAGCACCTAGTCCGTAGTAAATCATACCTGTATATAGACGTGGGCGGCGGCTCTACCGAACTGACATTATTCTCAAAAAACAAAATCGTCTTTAAAGAATCATTCAACATTGGCACGATTCGATTATTGCAAAATCAGGTGACTGAAGAGTGCTGGGATGATATGAAATTCTTCCTTAAAGCAGCAATAAAAGGTTACGAGCCCATTATTGCCATTGGCTCTGGTGGCAATATCAATAAAATTCTTTCCCTTTCCAAAATAAAAGATGGGAGAGCCTTGCCTTTTCCTCTTTTACGGGATTATCACAAGCGACTAAATGCGCTGAGTATCGCTGAAAGGATGCACCAATTTAGTTTGCGTTCCGACCGCGCAGATGTGATTGTGCCGGCACTACAGATATACATCTCGGTGATGCGCTGGGCAGCAGTAGGCGAAATCAATGTGCCGCGCATTGGCCTTGCTGATGGCTTAATTAGAATGCTCTACAAGGAAAAAGAAGTGAGGTGAAATCCACAAAAAAATAGTGCTACCGCAACACCAGATTGAGTCTTAGTGCTTGGTTTGCAACAAAACCAAAGCTTCCTCGGGTGTAACAACCGGCAGGATTGCCTTCTTAAAATCTTTAGTGTTTCGGGTTACGAGCATATCGACCTTCTTTAATTCCAAGGCAGATTGATATTGAATTGCGTCCTCAAAGTCTTTCCAATCACTTTTAAGTGCTGCACCAATCGTGACTTTTGTAACATCCGCAATTTCTGTCAATTCACAAAGTTCATTGAGCACTTTAAGAGTTGCGGCAGGAGTCAAACTTTGCTTCAAGATGTTGTAAATGATGTTGTAGGAGACTGCGGATAAATACAGCTTTATCTCGCCGACTTGAGATAGGCCAAACAATGGGGCAGCCGAAAGGGAGAATGGCTTTCTGTCGGCAAGGAAGTCTATCGCAACGTTTGTGTCGAGAAATACGCGCTTCATTTACCATGTTTTTTAAGAATGGAACTTGCCAATTCCTTCTTGTAATCATAACCATCAGGAAGCTGAATCACCCCCATCAATTTGGTAACTTTTTGAGAGAGACTGGCTACTGGCACGTCATTCGCAGCAATTGACTTAAGATAATTCTCGACAAGATGAGACAAACTTTTACCCTTTTTCTGGGCATAGGTTTTAGCACCCTCTATCACCTTGTCATTCATCGTGAGCGTGAGTTTAGTAGTCAGAACACGTGCAATTTTTGGATTAAAACAGGTGTCCTGGTTCTGGTATTTTGAAAGAAAAGCAAAAAAATAGCG
>JBDTKK010000389.1:0-7499 GCA_039935335.1 Chitinophagaceae bacterium | reverse complement strand
GAGATTTGGCGTAACTATTATAAAACATCTCCCAATTCGTTTTGTTATCCTGAATAAAGCGACTGTCTTCTGCATCGCAGTTCATCTCAAATTTCCCAGAATTAAAAATTTTTACGTTCAATTCGTTCGCATACTGCGTCTTGTAATTCCTGAAAAAGATTTCGAATTCGCCACCACCGTGCCTTTTGCAAACAGAATCAACCATAAAAAAGCCACATTCGATAGTAAAGGAAGCTGGAAGAGCAAATGTGACGCCATTAACGCCATCGAGCATCTCCAAACCTGCCGTGTTATTCCAAACTTGTGCATTTATGCTGTCCACGACTGCAAGGCATCTCATGTTATTCAATTCCTTTACATGGCTTACAATCCCTCTTCCCATTTCTGTTTCTATAGAACTAAATATATTTGGTTGGTTATTGAAAAAACGCCAGCCTAAGGAAAATCGCCTTGTCTAGTGCTGGTAAAATACTTTTCCTGCTTGAGAATTCTTTGCCCCTGTTTAAAAACCGTGTCAACCATAAAACTCGCTAAAGTTCTTCGTGGAATAGCTCTTTTATCCTCCTTCGGAATGTATTTTATACCCCAACTCGCCACATATTCTTCCATAGGTTCAAGTCCCATTTTTCTCCGCCGCGCTGCAAGACCACTTTCATCAGCAATCGGCAATATTTCCCAATTTTTCCCAGCTTGCCGGAATACCTGAGAGCCATACAACTGCGGCTTGCTTTGCATGGTTTGGACGCGGTCATAAAGCAAGGCATAGTCCTCAGGAATGGCTTCCTTTTGGTCGCAGAGCTTTTTGATAATTGGAAGATACTTTTTCATCATTGCCAAGTTTGAATGTTGCACAATGAAGAAGGCTTTTATCGCCCCGTCTTTGCCCACAACAGATATTTTAGGCCAGCCTTTTTTCGCCACTTCTGTAGAAAGCATTTTCTGATTTCGTTCATCAGCCGCTCCCTGAAGCACCCAAAGCGCATGAATTTTTAGGGTATCCAACAATTGTTCCTTGGTCAATGTTTCGATTTGCCCGCGATAATGCTGATCTTCATTGCCCAGGCGCATCAGCAATAGCGCATAATCTTCGTCTTTTATGGGATGATTGTTTAGCTTTTGATACCATTTCATTCTGTCCTGCTCCACAAGTTTCCAGCGCGGGTCGTTGTACAAAGAATAAAAATCGGGATCCTTGAACATGTCGAAGGTGACGCCGTCAGTATCGATTTTTAAGTAATGATTTAAGTAGTGAAACGCGGCGTCTTTTTGACTATCCACAGCGAGTGCGCAGGCAAGATTGTACAGTATATTATAGCTGTTTGGAGTTTGTTCTAAGTCATTTTTGTAGGCTATAATAGCTCCTTTTAGATTACCTGCGTCTCTTAGTTTATCTCCTTTGGAATAGCTTGTTGAAGTTCCTTGAGCTTGCGCTGAAAAAGAAATTGCCAGGAAGAAGAGGAGGAAGAGATTTTTCATAAAATGTCCAAGCGAAAGTCGCGAGTAATGTGCAACAATCTTATTTCTTTATCTAGGGATAATTCAACCTACGTTTTGGTTTCGGAATTGACCTGCCCAAAATTAAGCGGTTTCTCTCCGTTCTTCAATTATAATTTCTACGGTATGCAAGGCCGCTGCACGAGAATTACCATTGGCCATACAGCCCACTGATTAGGGAACTTCCGTAAAAGGCTTCAGCTTCTAACCTCAAATAATAAGGACTTCGCAGTTTGGTATCGAAATCCTTTTATACTTTCATCTTTATTTTAGCGTGCATAACGCCCAATTTATATTTTATTAGTTTCAGCATGCTGTCTCTTCAACTCTAAATCCCCGCGTTCCTGCTTCACCGGCAAAATAACCTGAAACAGCGCACCTCCGTTTTGGGGCGACGAAGCGCATATTTCACCTTCATGATAATTAACAATCGTCTTGCAAAGTGCTAAGCCTATACCAGTACCAGCATGAGCTTCGCGGGTATGCAGGCGCTTGAAAATGGCAAATATATGCTCGGCATATTCGGGGTCAAAGCCGATGCCATTGTCTTTGAACCCTATTTCACGATATTGCGTTTTCGCATTCAGCGATTTGTGCTTTGACACCTCTCTTCCGGTCAATATTTTAGAATTAACGGTAATTATTGGAGGCACGCCGGACTTGGTAAACTTCAGCGCATTGCTCACCAAATTGCAGAAAAGCTGGTCCATCTGGAAAGGGTTTGCTTCTATAACTCCAAGCTTTTCACGCTTTATCGTTGCACTCTTCTCGCCTATCAGCAGTTCAAAATCATCCAGGATTTTATCCAGCACATCATCTAAGATAATAGGCTCAAAATCGTAAGCTCCATGCAGGATTTTAGAGTAGTTAAGCACGCCCGTTATCAGGGTCGACATTCGCTCGGAAGAGCTGGAAATCCTGCTCACTATTTCTTTCGCTTCTTCGGGCAAACCGGCTGCATAGCGATTGTGCAGCAATGACGAGAATGTCCTGATTTTGCGCAGCGGCTCCTGCAAGTCGTGAGAGGCGATGTAGGCAAACTCCTCCAGGCTTTTATTAGAATGTTGTAGCTCAATATTCATTTGATGCAGAGATTGCGTTCTTTCTGCTACCTGCTGTTCCATTTGTTCGGCAAACTGCGCCTGCGCCTTTTCTATAGCTCTTTTCTCGGTAACATCTTCTATAGCCAGCAGGATGGATTGCTCGTCGCTATTGTCAATAAAAATGCGGCTCGCATTCAGCAGCATGGTTCGTTTGCCGATGCCGGGGAAATCATGCGTCACCTCAAACTCATCTATGTTCGCCCTACCGGGAAGAATTTTTTCCAGCTCCGTCCGAAGCCTTGCAAGATTCCATTGCTTATTGCCGAGTTCAAACAGTAGTTTCCCTTCCGTAGCCTCCGCAGTAGTTAGAAATCTATCGTAAAATGCCTTATTGGCGCTCTTTACAGCAAATTCTTTGGTAAGAATAATCAGTGGCTCGCGCACAGTGGAGACGATCGATTCCGCATACAACCTTGAAAGATTTAGCTGCTCATTCCGGTCGTACAGCTCCTGGTTTACAACAATCAGCTCTTCGTTGCTAGTCTGCGTTTCTTCCCGCGATGTCTCCAGTTCTTCATTCAGGCTTTGCATCTCCTCGTTGCCCGAGAGCAGCTCTTCGTTCGAGCTTTGAAGCTCCTCATTAGATGCTTCCTGCTCTTCGGCAATGCTCCTCATATCCTCCCGCGCCAACGCCAACTCTTTTTGCAGTTCTGTAATGCGATGTTGCTCCTGACTGTTTTTTGGCGGCTGCATGTCTTCGTCGCCGGGCGTTACATGGATACCATTTACCGGTTGCGCAATCTCCCTGAAAAGAATCAGGTAATGCGGCTCAGCGATGTGAAGCAGTGGAACTACTTCAAGGGTTACCATTCGCTCTCCGCCCATAAACTGAAGCGGTATGTCCTCCTTAACCAAGGCCTGCTTGCTGGCCTTCACTTTATGCAGGGCGTTGCGTATTTCAAAAGAGAGACCTTCACGCGCCATCTTCAGCACATTCAGGCTGGGCTTGCCGGGTAATTGCTCCAGCCACATGCCAGTTGTCCCGCGAAATTGCACAATCTCATCCTCGGCATTGACCACCACGCCAGGCGGCGCATAGCGGAGGAGCATCGCCTCATCGGCAGCCTTCTGAAAATCGTCTTTCAATACCTCAGTTTTACCAAATCCGTATTTAGTACCCTTAAAAATTTCTTCTTTCTGCCCTGCAATCTGATACAAGAATTTTCCTTTAAGCGCCTTTCTTGTATAGACTTTGCTGCTCTTATCAAAGGTGTTGAATAGCTCATCCGCTTTACCCGCGGTCTCCGATTTTCCAAGTACTAAAAATCCTTTTTCCTTCAGCGCGTAATGAAATGTGGTGAGTGCTTTTTTCTGTAGTAAAGGCTCTATATAGATGAGCGAATTGCGACAGGATATCAAATCCATATTGGCGAATGGCGGGTCTTTCAGATAGTTGTGATGGGCAAACACGCAGGCATCGCGGATTGATTTATTGATGCGGTATTTGCCATCTGTTTTGGTGAAAAACTTTGCTAAGCGGGCAGGAGAAAGCCCTTCTATCTCGGTCTTTTTATAAAGACCGGTTCTGGCCTTTGTGATGGCTATCTCCGAAATGTCAGTGGCAAAGACCTGTATTTTGGAAATGGCAGGGGATTCGCCAAGATACTCCTGCATACACATTACAAGCGAATAAGCCTCCTCGCCTGTTGAACAGCCCGCCACCCATACGCGTATAGGATCGCTACTACCTCTGGCTTTCATTATTCCGGGGAACACAGAATTGCATAGCAGGTCAAATACCCTCGGATCTCGGTAAAATTGTGTAACAGGAATGAGCAAGTCTTGGTATAATACATCCTGCTCGTCCGGGTCTTTCTTAAGCAGCGCGATGTAATCCGCCATGTCATCTTTCATGCTCAGCACTATTCTTCGTTCAATTCGACGTCGGATGGTGGGCTGCTTGTAATAAGTAAAATCAACGCCGCGGCGCTTCCGAATAATAGCCAATATCTCACGGTATCCTTCCTCTTGAACCTTCGTTGCATCGCCATCAAAAGCTACCTGTAACGATGCTTTCAGCGAGAGCAAAGTCTCAGGAATCTTTTCGGGTGGCAAAATGTAATCTACCACGCCGGCATCAACTGCACTTTGTGGCATACCATCGTACGCGGCGCTTTCGCTTTCCTGCGCGAAGGTGATGCCGCCCTTTTCCTTTATGGCCGCGAGCCCTTTAGTGCCATCAGTTGCCGTGCCGGACAGCACCACACCAATGGAACGCGACTGATGCACTTCCGCGAGCGACTGGAAGAACACATCAATAGGCATGTTGGTCTCGCCTTTTGGCGGGCGCGGGCTTAATTCAAGAATGCCGTCGGTAGCCGTAAGGAGCTTATTGGACGGGATGATGTAGATGTGGTCCGGTGCGACAGTGACATTGTCAACAATCTCCTGTACCGGAATCTTAGTGACTTTTTGCAGCAACACTGCAAGAATGCTTTCGTGCGCCGGGTCTAAATGCTGCACTAGGATGTAGGCCATGCCAGAGTCCTCGGGAATGGCTTTGAGCAATCGCTTGAATGCGTCAAGCCCACCAGCAGAGGCACCAATACCAACCACCGGAAAGACGTTGTCCGAAAGGATTTTTACTTTTGCTGTAGTTGCGTTTGCCATGATGAAGTTGTATATCCGCGCCCTCGAATGCCGTGTATGCATCTGTAGGGTATGGTTAAATTAAATAAAATAGGTTGGAGATATAGCGCTTTCTATTATTTTGTAATAATGATTTGCAGAGGCTGCTTCCTATCGATTTTGATTGGAGAATTTTGCTAACTAATGTTAAGGTTTAGAATTTTGCGGGCCTTCGCTAAGCTTTCTGAATGACTCACTAGGAAGAATGGTGTCGCCAAGACTTTTTGCAAGCTCCTGGTAAGTAATGCCAACAATTATTTGTTTTGTAATGTTTCCTCTCGCCGTAACTAATCCATTTTTGCTTATTTCAAGAAAGACGGATGTCAATGCTTCCGCTGAAAGCGGCCCGCCTTTTAAAAATCTCAATATAGCCCCGTAGATTATTGCAGAATACTCGAGGTAAAGGCTTTGGTAAGCAGCATAGTCATTGTCACTCCGTTTCATCTAAGTCACCACATTTTTTTACTCATTGCAGCAGGAAAAGTAATAGTAAAATAATGCCAGTAAAATAGAAATGCCATTCTAATGGCATAATCAGTTTATTGCGAACATATGCTGTAGAATCCATTGCAGACCATCCCCTGAACTACCCAATAAATTTTGCCAGCGCTGTTTGATTTTTTCCAGTCTGCATTACATACCCAGTGCCGTCGGCACACCAATCGTTTTGAGCAATCCTTGCTTAGCACCCATCCATACGAAATTAAAGAAGTTCGCCTCATTAATACGGTCCAGCGTAAAGCTTGGCCGACGAAGTGTAGCACCTTTAGCAGGATTGTTGCTCTTTATTAAAATCAGGTTTGCGATTTTACCAATGATAGGGCGCTTCTTCAGTTTTTCATTCCTATTCTCGCTAGGCTTTAGGGGCAGAATATGAAGGTCGGTGTAAGCAGCGGCCACCGTACCATGCACGTTATTATTATTACCTTCCACATGCACTTTGGCGTATTGAACCTGTCCACTCGTGATGCGTATTAATCCCATTCCCTCGCCAAAAGGATTGATCATCGCAGATGTCAGGCCGCCTACCGAAAGATTTCCTTTAAAAGCACCAAGCTTTTTACGAGGCAGGGAAAGGGCAAAGTCGGCTGCCATGTCCGTTGCATTCATAAACCGGCAAGTACCACTAAAATGGGCTACTGGATGTATAGCTATTTCCGAAGGCAGGTTGCTGAAGCCTTCTGCAATAGCATCCATATTATTGAAGGTAATACGGCTTTGCTTGCCGCTCTTCCTTGTAAACTCTTCGTAAGTCAGCGTCGCAGCTTGCACCATTACCTGATGCACAGAAACAGGCATTCTAAGATGCTCCAGCATTTGCTGCGGAAAGTTGTCTCGCTTGATAGTTATTCCACTCGGCAGCCGCTGGTCAACATAAATGTACCACTGCGACCCCGTCAGTTCCGCATCCTTAGCGATTAATGATTCGCCGTGCGCAGCAGCCCACCAATCAACGCCATTAAGCGTAATGGATGGTATAGCGATGTCATATACTTCCACCTGAGTTTTTTGATGGCTCAGAAATGCTTCTTTCCCGCCATGCGGCTTCAGGGCGAGGTCGCGGATAACGACCTGCCGCTTCTCGCCTGAAATGGCGATACCGCCAATGCTCAGGTCGTACTGACTTTTGCCGGTCGGCATAATGATCTTACCCGTTTGTAATAGGGCCACTTTTGCAAACAGAAATCGGGAAGTGTCCTTTTCCGCTACTGAATCTATCAATATATCTTTGAGCGCAATGGAAACATCATGGTATGTATTAGTGATGCCACTGCTTTGATCTTTGAAATTGCCCTGTGTGATAGAAATACTATCAATTGCCAACTTGTCAATTTGTCCGCGCAATCGGCTGAAAAGACTACTACGCTTCGCTTTGGCTCGTTTATCCGAATTGTATGCTTGTAGTTGGTGATTCACTGTTATCTGTGGCTCGGCGCAGATAATTGAACCTAAGGAAATGTTGCGACCATGTAGGAAGTCAGCCAGCCCTATTCCGGTTATGCGCAGGCTCGCAAGCGAGATGTGGTAGATATCGTCGGGCAAGCTTTTTTCCCGACGCATTTTGGTAATGATATTGCTGTCCGGCTGTATAGACACGCCTTTCAGGATAATGGTGCCGGACACGATATCGGTATGCAGAGAATCTATACCAAGTTGGTAGAGGCTGTCGGAGCCGGCTTCTACCATTTGTTGTAGCTTGGCAATGGCCGCAGGACGAAGGTCGAGGGGGGAAATTTCTTTTTGTGTGATTGCCGGGGAATTCGCGGGATGCGC
>JBDTKK010000388.1:0-8946 GCA_039935335.1 Chitinophagaceae bacterium | reverse complement strand
GTGAACCTTGGCACATCGCCCGACGGTAGCGGCACTGATCAGCCAATGAATACTGATGACCCGGCATCTGTGGCCGTCAATTTTTCGGGAGGAGGTTCGCGAGCATCCAATACAGCGGCCGATGTAGAACGCAGTATTGACAACAGTGGAGTCGACATTCCCAACCAAACAACCAATAAGAATCGCCAACAACAAAACAGTCAAACCGATACCCGCAAAAACGGAAATAACCAAGCTTCAAGCAATAAACCGCAGCAACAAAAACCGCTGTACGTATATCATGGAAGTAATGGGAAGGGTGGCAATAGCGCTTCCGCAAATGTTGCAGGAACGAGCGAAGGAAACACCCATGGCACAGGCGATAGAGGCGTACCGGGCGGCACCCCCGGCTCGAGCAACTATGAAGGCTCACCGGGCAATGGGACAGGCGGGATTTCTGCGCAATTGTCTGGAAGAAATATCATTGCCTTTCCGCCCAACGAAGCGCGATTTAGAGAAGGGGGTAAAGTAGTAGTGAGAGTTACTGTTAACCGAGATGGAGAAATCGTGAACAAGCAAATCGTGTCCTCGTCTAACACAGAGCTTAGTCCTATCGCTTTAAAAAAACTAAACGTCGTTCGCTTCAATAAGAGCGAAACCGCACCCGCAGAGCAATTTGGCAAAATCACTTTCGTGTTTAAAACGCGCCAATAATGCCGCAAAAAATCGCCGGATCCTACAGCGATACCCTTCAATTTCTGTACGAACAGCTTCCCATGTTTTCCCGCATCGGCGCGGCGGCTGTCAAGAAGGATTTGACCAATACCCTGGCGCTTTGTAAGGTTTTAAACAATCCACAAGATTCAATAAAAACCATTCATATAGCTGGGACTAATGGTAAGGGAAGTGTGAGCCATATGCTGGCTACAATTTTTCAAAAAGCGGGCTTCAAAACAGGACTTTATACGTCACCACATTTGGTGGATTTTAGAGAGCGAGTTCGCATTGATGGGAAAACTATTTCAGAGGAATTTGTGGTGGAATTTATTTCAAAAAACAAAGCAGCAATAGCCCAAATAAAGCCATCCTTTTTCGAGATTACTGTAGCCATGGCGTTCGACTCCTTTGCTAAAGAAAAAGTGGACATCGCCATCATTGAAACTGGCCTTGGTGGCCGTTTAGACTCCACCAACGTCATTAAGCCAGAGCTAAGTATCATCACCAATATTAGTCTCGACCATACAGAGATGCTTGGCGATACGATTGTTGCGATTGCCCGAGAAAAAGCAGGAATAATAAAGCCAAAGACACCTGTAGTAGTAGGTGATTGCAAGCAAGATGCACTTAATGTTTTTATTGCGACGGCATTACGTCAGGATTCGGATTTGAGGGAAGCAACTAAGACTTGGTCAGTTGAAAAAAATCCTTCGGGAAAAGTGTCTCAATTCACTTATTCAGCCATAGAAATAAGCAGCCAAAAAGTGTTTCAAATAGGCAGTGACCTCGGAGGGAATTATCAATCTGGGAATATTGCCACGGTGCTTACTGCCATTTCCATCTTGCAAAAAATTGGTTGGAATTTACCTGCCCAACAAGCCATAGATTCTTTAGAAAATGTCCAAGAAACTAGCGGCATTCGTGGGCGTTGGGAAACGATTTCAGAAGCTCCTTTGATTATTGCCGATGTGGCGCATAATCCTGCCGGAATTGAAGAAGTGATGGGGCAATGGTCGGCATTGCCTCATTCTAAAAAACACATTATCGTCGGCTTTGTAAAAGACAAAGATGTGCGGTCGGCGCTCGCACTTTTCCCTAAAGATGCAAGGTACCATTTTTGTGCAGCTAATATTCCAAGAGCCTTGCCAGTAAGGGATTTGGCAAACATTGCTTCAGAATTAGGGCTTCATGGAATCGAACACTCCTCGGTGAAAGATGCGGTGCTTTCTACAAGAAAAGACATGCAAAATGAAGATGCACTTTTAATTACAGGGAGCTTTTTTATTGTGGGGGAAGCATTAACAGCATTAGAAGGCTAGACAAGAATCATATTTCCGTCTCCCTGCGCCGTTTATCTTCAACCAATGAATTCCTTAAAAAGCTTTCTAAGCCTTTTTGAACCCGACTTTGCCAAAGAACTGGAACAAAAATCAAGTTTCGTTTCAGTGAAAGAGGGAGAAACTATCCTCGATTTTGGGCAGAACATTCGTACGATGCCCTTGATACTTTCCGGTGTTGTAAAAATCTCCAGGAAGGATGAAGATGGCCGGGAATTATTGCTCTATTATATCAGCCCTTTGGAAACCTGTGCCATGACTTTTACTTGCTGCATGGAACAAAGCACCAGCGAAATAAAAGCCGTTGCAGAAGAAGACGTGGAGATGCTCACCATTCCCGTTGGCGTGATGGACGATTGGATGTTGCGCTTCCCAAGCTGGAAGAATTTCATCATGAAAACCATCCGCGCCAGATTCAATGAATTGCTCAAAACCATTGACCAGATAGCCTTTCAGAAGCTGGACGAGCGATTGGTTCATTATTTAAAAGAGAAATCAAAAGCCACGAAATCGAGCCTTATCAATCTCTCTCACGAGCAGATTGCACAAGACCTTGCCACCTCCAGAGTTGTCATTTCCCGCTTATTAAAGCAATTGGAACTGGACAATAAACTATTGCTCTATCGCCACCAGATAAAGCTTCTTCGGGATTTGTAACAAAGGTTGCCAAGCGGGGCTTTTCCGCGAAGGAAATTTGCATCATTAAAATCACAGATTATGACACACGAAGTAGAAACTCAATGGATGGGCAAAATGCAGTTCAATGCTCTTGTAAACGGCCACACCATCGTGATGGATGCGCCTGAAAGGGCAGGCGGGGGAGATGCAGGCCCAATCCCAAAACCCTTTATTCTAACAGCCCTTTCCGGTTGTACAGGTATGGACATCGCAGCGATTTTGCGCAAAGCAGATAAGCAAGTGGACGACCTGAACATCAAGGTGATTGGCGAAATCAGTAAGTCTGCACCGATTACTTATGTGGGCATCCACATGATTTACGATTTTCAGGGCAAGCCCGAAAACCGAGAAGCAGCGTTGAATGCAGTAAATGATTCACAGGAAAAGTATTGTGGCGTAAGTTTTTTACTCAAAAAAGCGATACCTGTTACTTGGGAAGTAAACTATAATGGCGCTGAAATCTTCTCAAATAAAAAGGCGGAAGCAGTAGCTACGGTTTAGCGAGAATTCGACACCGTTGAAAATTGACAGAATCGGCTGAAAGGCTTGGTAACAGTGTGCTTTATGAAACCTTGTGTTTGAACTTTAATGTTCCGACACCAAGCAATCCTACGGATTGCCCCTTCATCCCCACACCAAAACCGCCCGTCAGCCGATTATAATTTTCTAAGATTTCCCAGCCCCTTCCCTACTCTTTATAGCAGTGTTCACCATCCTAATCATGCCATAGGTAATGCTCTCGGGCAGCAATTCCTTAGCCAAACCCAAAGATGCCTCATCGCCCAATTGTGCATAGGCAGCTTCTATCATTTCAATATCTTCCACCTTCATCAAATCCGTGAGTAAAACCTCACCAGTGGGGATGAATTTTATGAGATGACTTTGAATAGTGCCGAGCGTTAGCGAGCGAATCGTAGCAATCTCCTCCGCCGATTTCCCTTCTTTAAACATCTCTAAAGTGGTGAGGAAAGTGCCGCCTTTTGGAGGCTTGGAAGACCGTCCGCCATTTTGCTGAAACTCTTCTTCTTCCAATTGCTGTAAGCTACTTACTGCTGTAGGCTTCTCAAGTTTTATATCATTGAGTGCAGCCCCAGCCGCAAGCCCATTAATCAACTGTTGTGCCTGATGCCAGCCTTTTTGAATATTCAAAAGCTGCGCTTCTAAATCCTGCAATTCCTTTAGGTATTTCTTAGTTCTCGCCCGACTCGAGAAGTCCTTATAATGCTGTTGCAGCGGCTGAAGGATATCGGCATTCAGCGTGTTATCAAACCAGGATTTTGCAGCAACGACGCGAGTTTGCATGGCTTTATAATCCGGCTGCGGATACATCAATCTCTTCAATTGATTGCGGAAATTCAAGGCGGTTTGTTCCAGCTTCAGCAATGCGTCCAAACGCTCGCCGCACCAACGCCTAGCGATATCCTTTGAGTCAATTCCTTTGGTAGAATAGCTCTCATAGTGCTGACGCCAATCGTCAATTACTTTGTCAAAATCAAACCACTTGAGCAATTGCTGCTGCGCGAAGAATTGCTCTTCTATCACCAAAATTTCCAGCAATCGTTTCTCCGAAATCGCATTCTTACAAAAGTCAATTACCGTCTCCGGCATCTCAATTCCTTTGGACGAAATCTTGGAATGTAGAATCATCCCACCAAGAGTTGTTAATCGGCTCAAAGCCACATACACCTGCCCAGCAGCAAAACTTTGTCCCGCATCAATGATGGCTCGTTCAAAGGTTAGACCCTGACTTTTGTGAATCGTAATTGCCCACGCCAAGCGTATAGGATACTGACTAAACGAACCCAATTCCTCTTCATCGACATCGTCCGTTTCCTGGTTGTATTTGTACTTAATGCTCTTCCAAGTGTGATGTTCCAGCTTCAGTTCCAAAGGCTTTTCAGTACTACCCGGTTCTGGTGCAAGCCGCACCCAGACATCACCTTCGCTACCGATGTGATAGACTTTTGCAAGCTTGCCATTATAGAATCTACGCACCTCGCCCGAGTCATTTTTGATGAACATGATTTGCGCCCCCACCTTTATTTGCAGACTTCTATCTACTGGCAAGGCTCTATCCGAAAACTCTCCTTTTATGGTTGCATCATACTTGTGCATTGTTTCATGCAATTGCTCGAGCTTTTGAGAATTAATGGCATCTGCTTTCTGGTTGTGAGTGGTCAAAACAATCACACCATCTTCCGGCTGCGTCCAAGGTTCGTAGCGCTTATGGAGGATTTCTAGCTCCTCCTCCGTCATGTTATTATTTCGGATGCCATTAAGAAGGTTGATAAAAACTTCGTCGCGCTGCCGATAAATATGGGTGAGCTCTATGACCATCGGATGGTCGTTTTGCAGCGCGTTTGCCGAGAAGAAAAACGGACTTTGGTAATGCTCAAAAAACATTTGTGACTCCGCGTTCGTGATGACCGGAGGGAGCTGAAAAAGGTCGCCGATAAATAGCATTTGCACCCCACCGAAAGGCTCTTGTGGCCGCCGCCGAAAGTGACGCAATACCTCGTCTATACAATCCAAAGAATCAGCACGAAGCATACTTACTTCATCAATAATCACCAATTCCAATTCCCGTATCAAGGCTACTTTGTCTTTCTGCATTCGCATATTCTTGAATAAAGAATGCCGATTCACCACCATTTGGCCGGAATATTCATCACCGAAATAACGACCGGAATCCGCGATGTACAGCCCCAAAGGCAATTGAAAAAACGAGTGCATCGTTACACCTCCGGCATTAATTGCCGCCACACCAGTAGGTGCTACAACCACCGCCTTTTTCGGAGTGTTCTTTACGATGTGTCTTAGGAAAGTTGTCTTACCTGTACCCGCGCGGCCTGTGAGAAAAAGATGCCTGTTGGTGTGGTTAATAACGCGGGTAGCAAGGTCAAAAAGTTGATTGGGTTCCGACATAGGTACTGTACTTTAAAAAGGGAAAATTACAAAAATCAAAACAGCAACAAAACTGCTGCAAGGAAAGTCATTACTACCGCAACTTTGAGGCCAATGCACCTGGACTATATAATTGTAGGGCAAGGACTTTGCGGCACATGGTTGAGCTATTATTTAAAGCAAGCTGGCACAAAAGTGTTGCTCCTAGATGCCAGTATAGAAAAGAGTGCGAGTAGCATTGCTTCGGGTATTATCAATCCTAAATCCGGCATGCGGCTTGCACGGCAATGGATGGGCGATACGCTAGAACCCTTTGCTAGAAAGGCTTACAAGGAAATTGGAACTGCAATAGATTTTGAAGTGGCCAAAGGAATTGCCATTCACCAATATTTCTCTACAAAAGAGGAAGCAGATTTCTTTGAGCAAAAGGCAGATTCCGAGCATGAAGCATTTCTTTCTTTCCGAGATAGAAGTCCAGAAAGCAAACACTTCAATTTTCATTTCGGAATTGGGAAAATTGCTCCGGCCTTGTTGGTTAATGTGCCTGAATTATTAGGACGTTGGCGCAGTCAATTATCGAAGGGAAATGAACTTTTGGAAGAAACGATTGACTGGAAAGAATGTGTCTTTTCCAAAGAAGAAGTCGTTTACAAAGACATCAGCGCAAAGGCCATAATTGATTGTAGTGGCGCGGCTTCCATGAACAATTCTTATTTCTCCAGACTTCCCTTTTCTTTAAATAAAGGCGAGGCCATTCTTGCAGAAATTCCAGGATTACCGAGAGATATTGTGATGAAACAAGGAAAAATCAGCATCGTTCCTTGGCGAGAAAATCAGTTCTGGATTGGTTCCACTTTCGACTTAAAATTCGAGAATGATAAACCTTCAGAAAGCTATTTTACACAAACTGAAAAAGCTCTGAAAGCATGGCTACGCGTACCTTTCACATTACAAGAACAAGTAGCGGCTATTCGTCCAGCCACTATTACAAGAGCTCCTTTTTCGGGAATGCATCCGAACGAAAATCGTCTAGGAATCTTGAATGGGATGGGTAGTAAGGGTTGCTCACTTGCTCCATTTCTAGCCCAAAATCTTGCAGCCCATTTGACTAGGGGTGAACCCATTTTGGCTGCGGCGGATATTTCTAAATATGCAAAATTGCTTGGCGCAAAACCAAATTAGCCAGCTCATTGGCCTGGGGGATTTTCGCGACTTGTCAGCGATAACCGCTGTCCGACTCTTCCATAGTTGAGGCAATCTGCTTTTCCTGGTCTTGGTAGCTAGGCTTGGGATGGTGCTTATGGCAGGAAACCTGCGCCAGCAGGCACTTATTTCTACATGATGCGCAGAGATTGCCACAACGGAACGCAGAGCATTAAGAAAGGAACAATTGATTTGATTTGTTGATTTTTTGGGATATTATTCCGAGAATTGCCAACGATATTTGTTTGGAGTCCGACTTTAGTATCGAAACTCTTCAGCAATGAAATCACTCTTTATACTCTTCGTACCTTTTACTTTACTTTTTTCCGCTTGCAAAAAATCAGACTCGTCCGCCCCTGGGTATATTACTGCTAATACATGGCAACATGATTCGGTAGTTTATGACGCGAATTCAAGCAATCGCTATACTGATAGTAACAATATTTCCATCGTTTTCTTTCCCAGCGGATTTTGGAATGTTACACCCAATATTCATTTCAGCTTTTACAAAAAGCTCCCCAAAACAGAAGGAGTTTATAACCTGACAAATTCCCCTACAAAGGCCGATGAGCTTGGCATTCAGGCTTTGGAAGGGGCTAAGGGCGTGTACTTTGGTTCTCAAGGTTCAGCTACCTGTTATGTCAGCATTGGGGCAAACGGAAAATTGACCTTTCGAGCGAACAATGTTCCACTCTCACAATATGGTTCTTCTGAAAAACAAACGCTTAATTATTCCTTTAACCTTACGGAATTTTAGAACTTGGCTGAATATTTGGTCACAAGTTCAGGTACTCAATTTTCCAGTAAAGCCCTATCTTTCCCTCAACCCGAGGACTTCGTAAATGCGCCTGAAAACATTTCTTCTTTTTTCGCTTGTCTTTTTGATGATGCCCTGGCTGCCTTCCTGCAAGAAAAGCGATAGCACTAAGCCCAACCCTGCAATTGTAAATACTTGGAATTTTCAAGGTCAAACCATTACTGTGGGCTATTCCGACATCATTACCAAGAAAGGCTTCACGCTAATTTTTCATCCCGAAGCAAGCACGCATTCCAATCAGGAACTTCAATTCATTTTCCCTTCTCACCCAGTTGGAGAGCAAAGTTTTTCGCCTTCGGCAGATACGAGTAATGCGCAAGCTGTGATGGTCCATTTACTTACTGACCAAGGCGGCTATCATAGTGCAGACGGCGATACGGCTAAAGTGAGAACCTCGATTTTCAACAATAAAGTCTATTTGACTGGATTTAATTTGAACCTTCAAAGTGATTCTGTTACTGGCGGCAAATCTCCGCTAAGTTTCAACCTTACGGAATTCTAAAACAGTATAAGGACTAGGCGTTCCTTGGTTTTGGATTTACAGGCTTTTCCTTTTAAAAAAGAAGCTTGACGAGAGACTTAGGAAAAAGCCCATTGGCATATCTATTCTTACATTTGCAGCCATGAGTTCTACCTGGTTTAGAAGAATAAAGCAAGGCATTACCACGTCGACGAGAGAGAAGAAGGAAACGCCAGACGGACTGTGGCATAAATGCCCGGAATGCAAGGAAACAGTGACGGTATCGGAATTGAAGACCAATTTCTACGTGTGTTCCAAGTGCAATTTTCACAACCGTATTGACTCTGCCGAATACTTTGAGATACTTTTTGATGAAGGCAAATTTGAGGAGCTCTTTGGGGACATCAGCCCTAAGGACAAACTTGAGTTTGTAGATATTAAGCCGTACGAAAAGCGCCTTAAAGATGCGCAGGAAAAAACGGGACTTTGCGATAGCATGACGGTTGGTTTTGGCACTATAGAAGGTTTGCCCATTGTGATAGCCTGTATGGAATTCAAGTTCATCGGCGGCTCCATGGGCTCGGTGATGGGCGAGAAAATCAGTCGCGGGATAGACTATGCCATAGCGCACAAAACCCCGATGATGATTATCTCCAAAAGTGGCGGTGCACGCATGATGGAAAGTGGATTTTCGTTGATGCAAATGGCGAAAGCTGCAGCAAAGTTGACCCAATTGGCCAAGGCCGGACTTCCTTATATTTCTTATCTCACAGACCCGACAACTGGTGGCGTTACGGCATCTTTTGCCATGCTGGGTGATGTCAATATTTCAGAGCCAAAGGCATTGATTG
>JBDTKK010000387.1:0-4604 GCA_039935335.1 Chitinophagaceae bacterium | reverse complement strand
CGAAAGAGGTTGCTGCTGGTACTCTTGATCGGGTTTGCGTTCTCTAATATCGTTGTCGCCGTTTCTTCATCATATTATGTGCTTATTGCCTCACGCATTCTTGGCGGCGTTTGCGCGGGCGTTATGTGGCCAATGATTGCGGCTTATGGCACACGCCTGGTCCCTGAAAACATGGCGGGAAAGGCTATTACCGTTATTATGGCGGGCAATACGCTTGGAGTCAGTCTCGGTCTTCCTTTAATGACGACGATCGGCATTGCATTCGGTTGGCGCACCGAATTTCTGGTAGTGGGTTTACTTGTCGCAACTATTGGTATCCTGTCGTATTTTGTATTACCCTCAGTCGATGGGGAAAAGCTTAGCAGAAGCAACTCGCCCTTAGCCGTGCTAAAGTTGCCTTCCATGTTGATTGTTTTGCTCCTGACGTTTCTGTCGGTTGTCGCCCACTACGGCATCTATACTTACATCACGTTGCTCGTAGAATTAGTTGATTTTATCGGCGGCATTGGACTTGCGCTATTAATCTTTGGCATAGGTTCCGTCATATCTGTCGTTGTGACAGCAAAATATATTGATGCCTATTTACGCCCCCTGATTGTATTTATGTTAGCCATTGGCGGCCTTGCAATGGCTCTTTTGCTTGTGTTTGGCGGCGTTGTCGGAGTTTCGCATATTGCGTTTTTCCTCTGGGGCCTCGCCTTCGGACCGGTTGTGACGATGTATCAAACTGCTGTAACAAAACAGGTCAAGGAAGCCGTCGCTGTAGCGACGTCCGTGCAGTCCAGTGTATTCAACTTTTCGATAATGATCGCAACCTGGATTGGCGGGCTACTGCTAACCCGTTTCCCCGAAACCGGTATCACAGCCATTGTTTACGTATCGCTAACAACCTTTATTTTGGCGACTATTATCGCGTTTTTCGCCAAACGCACACTCCGCGCTTCCTGAGAGCATTATCAAATCCCAAGAGGAGAATGACATGAAGAAATTTATCAATGCGCGCATCTATGGACAGCACGACGAAACAAGTGAGATCTCAGTCGATAAAGGGGTGATCAAGCAGATCGGAAAAAGCTTGCCCAAGGCTGATGAGGAAATTGATCTTCAGGGTCGTCTCGTAATCCCGCCATATGTGGATGCCCATTTGCATTTGGATTATGTATACACTGGCAAAAACGATGGGGCCATGAACTCAAGCGGCACACTGTTTGAAGGTATTGCACGCTGGCATGATGTGAAAAAAACTCAAACCTTCGAAGCGGCCAAGGAACGCGCGTTGAAAGGTATCAATGAAGAGGTCTCCAAGGGTGTCCAGTTTATCCGCACGCATATTGACGTAGATGACCCCAAGCTGACAGGTTTGAAAGCTATGCTGGAAATACGCGAGGAACTCAAAGACAGTATTACCATCCAGATTGTAGCCTTTCCGCAAGAAGGGATGTATGCCTACAAGGGCGGCGAAGAAATGGTTGAAGAAGCGTTGAAAATGGGCGCAGACTGCGTCGGGGCCATCCCGCATTTCGAATGGGCGCGTGAGATCGGCGAAAAATCCATCCACCGAACCGTAGAGTTGGCCGTTAAATATAACAAACTGATCGATGTCCACTGCGATGAAACCGATGATGTCATGAGCCGTTTTGTTGAGCTGCTCAACGCACTGGTAATGTCTGAAGGCATTGGCTCCCGCACAGCGGCCAGCCATACTTGCTCTTTTGGCTCCGCAGATAATGCTTATGCTTTTCGTATGATGGGATTATTCCAAAAGTCAGGGCTGAACTTCATCTCTTTGCCAACCGAAAATGCTTATCTGCAAGGCCGACAAGATACCTATCCAAAGCGCCGTGGACTCACCCGCGTGAAAGAATTATGGGAGAGCGGTATCAATGTCTGTTTTGGTCAGGATTCCATCAATGATCCTTGGTACCCGGTAGGTAATGGAAATATGATGAATATCCTGGATAACGGTATTCATCTGGCACAGACAATGTCGTTCGATGAATTAGACCGATGCCTCGATCTGGTTACGTCCAACGGTGCCAAAACGCTGAATGTTGAAGATGAGTATGGCATCGAGGTGGGTAAACCGGCTAACTTTATAGTCTTGAATGCAAAATTGCCATTTGAGGCTGTACGCCAACGGGCTGACGTATTGGCATCTATCCGCAACGGCGAATATCTTTTTAAGCGCCCTGATCCTCGCTACGAGGTTGAATTCGACGCCTTTAAAAGATCAGCTAAATAGGTGCCTGACAGGAAACCAAACTTCGCATTAAGAAATAACAAGTTGCAGATTCTTTCTGAGAAGAAGATCTTGCGACTTTGGCCTGAATTACTTGTTATTTAGTCGATTTTAAAGAAAACGAGCTGAATAAAACAATTACCAGCTGCCATTCTGCAAATTAACACGTTTTTTCCAGTCCACACTACACCCTTAAAGGCGATTTTTTGGCCGCCGCATGTTTTCGGTCATGGATTGAATCATCACGTAGAAAGCAGGAATTAAAATTGTTCCGATAACTGCTGAAACCAGCATTCCTCCAAACACAACGGTTCCGAGTGATTGACGACTTGCTGCACCTGCGCCTGACGCGACGACTAAGGGTAGTACTCCGAGGATGAAGGAAATCGCTGTCATCATGACCGCTCTAAAACGGAGTTGGGCAGATTTGATGGCTGCTTCAGCTATCGACAGCCCACTCTCTCTTTGCGCTTTGGCAAACTCGACGATGAGAATTGCGTTTTTAGATGCCATACCAACCAGCATAACGAGACCGATTTGGGCGTAAATATCGAGGACGTTTCCCATTCCCCACATCATAATGAGTGCGCCTGCCAAGGCAATTGGAACGGAAAGTATGACTCCCCAAGGAATAGACCAACTTTCATATTGGGCCACCAGGAACAGGAAAACAAAAATTATAGCCAGGCCAAATATAATGGGCAATTGAGTGCCTGTCCTGACTTCTTGAAATGACATACCAGACCATTCAAAATCCGTACCATCAGGGAGTACTCGTTTTGCCAGCTGTTCCATTGCAGCGATACCCTGCCCGGAGCTTAATCCGGGGCCTGGACTTCCATTAATTTGTGCGGAACGATACATATTAAAACGCGTCAGGGTTTCAGGTCCCAACATAGAGGATGTTTTTGTCAATGTCCGAAGGGGAACCATAATACCCTCTGAGCTTCTCACGTAAATACGTCCGATATCATCAGCCTTGTTCCGATAGGGTGCTTCGGCCTGAAGAATTACCCGATAAACCCGGCCAAATTTACTAAAATCGTTGACATAAAGAGAACCCAGTTGTGTCTGCAAGCTTGAAAATATCTCTCTCACGGAAATACCCAGTGCTTTTGCCTGCAGACGATCTACTTCCAGTTTTATTTGTGGGACATCCGCACGGAACGTACTGTACACATTTTGCAAATGTACATCCTGATTGGCTTCAAATAAAAAACCGCGCATTGTCGCAGAAAGATCTTGTGGATCGCCACCTCTTTTGTCCTGGAGCTGGAATTCAAATCCTCCGGTACTGCCTAAGCCACTGATAGGTGGAGGCGTGAAAGCGATTAAATTGGCGCCGGGAATTTGTGCCATCATGCCCCATATCTGCGCAACAAGTGCATCACTGGATAGCTCGGGAGATGTGCGCTCATCCCAAGGTTTCAGAATGCTGATCACCAATCCCGAGTTGGATTTGGCACCACTCAGCAATCCCATTCCTGCCAGGGAAACGACATCCTCCGTGCCTGGAAGGCTGGAAAGTAACGCTTCGACTTGTTTAACCACTTCGTCGGTTCTGTTCAAGGAAGCGCCGTCAGGAAGCTGGATATCGACAAAAATAATACCTTGATCCTCCTGGGGAATAAATCCTGTCGGCGTATTCTTGAATACCCAATATGCACCACCTGTAATGATTAGAAATATTAATGCTGTCAGTACTAACCGTCTTACCAGAATTTTCACACAAAACAGATAACCTTCGGAGACTGTTCCAAAAGCCTTTTCAAACCAGCGTAGTGCAAACCACGGACGTACCTGTTGTTTTCTAAGAATAGTGGCGCATAAAGCAGGGCTCAAGGTTAAAGCGGTGAGTGATGAAATAGATACCGCGATGGCAATTGTTACTGAAAACTGACGATAGAGCTGACCGGAAATTCCTTCCAAAAAAGCGATCGGTACAAACACCGCCAATAAAACCAGAGTTGTAGCGACAATAGGACCAGAAACCTCGGCCATAGTCTTTCTGGTTGCTTCTTTAGGAGACAGTCCTTCCTGTAAATGGCGTTGGACATTCTCTACCACCACAATCGCATCATCAACCACGACACCTATCGCCAATACCAGCGCAAACAACGACAAGGTATTGATGGAATAGCCCATAGCCAGCAAAATTGCAAATGTTCCGATCAGTGAAACGGGGATTGCCAGCGCTGGGATTAAGGTAGCACGCCAATCCTGGATAAAAACGTAAACCACCAATATGACCAGAATCAAAGCAATAAACAGCGTCTGAACGAGCTCCGTTAATGAGTTATTGATAAACCGGGTGGAATCGTAGGGTAAGGCATATTCAACACCTTCAGGAAATCGTTCTGCCAGT
>JBDTKK010000386.1:0-6397 GCA_039935335.1 Chitinophagaceae bacterium | reverse complement strand
AAATAAAATGGGCGAATATTTCACTGTGTTACATGATTTTAAAAGTATCGACGAATTGAAATCAGTAAGCTCATTATTTGATCAGGTAATAATTTTATCCGCTATTGATTTGCACTGTAACCATGTCATGTTCAAACGACATAGTGGATATATCGCAAAGGATACAAGATTTAGCACTTATGGAGACAATCCTTTTTTTAGTAATGGCTCAATTATTTTCAATGTTTCCCGATATATCGAAGGTGGCCATGAAAACACTAGGCTCATGAACATCCTAAGGGCTGCTCTTCAAAATGATAATACACTACACAAAATTATTAGCGATATTAGAGCTGTCCCAGACGCTAATTAATTCCTCCGTTGCGCGTAAGTTTTTTACAGCGGCGTCAAGCTAAAGCTCTACCTTCGTTTGATTAAAGGCTCTGCCTGTCAGTTTCCGACTTGTAAACGAACAATTTAGGCTTTACAAATACAAGTTTGTAAATGCACTCCGTTGCACTAGGAGTTCCTTACCGCAACCACGACATAAAAGCCCGAGCATGTACCCGCCTATGGGAGAACAGTCGGGGAGAAGCACGTAACGCATCAAACAGAGCCTTTCATCTCAAAGATTCCTGACTAATCAGAAACTAGGCATACCCAACTCAAATCCCAGCAATAGGCCAGTTCTCTCTGTTTCTACTTTACATAATGTAAATTATGGAACAAAAATTTCTGGTAGAATTTTCCTGTTTCAATCTTTTGCTAACTCTTAGTTTGAGAAATCATGTCCGTACGCCGCATTAACGCATTTGCCTTCATCTTCGTCACCATCCTTCTGGATGAGATCGCCTTCGGCATAATCATTCCCGGCTTGCACAGACTCCTCTCGCAACTCGGTCATGTGAAAATATGGTTCATGCACGCAGGATGGCTGCTGGTCATTATTCAGCTTTGTGCTGGTTCATTTTTTATTTTCACGCATACTTGTTGGGCTTTCCGGCAAATATGACCGCAATCCGATACCGCCATTTTTTATTATACTTCTTTGGAGTTGATTAAATCTTCATTGCCTTTGCGCCAAATTTGGGCTTACTGTTCTTTGGCCACGTCATTGCTGGCATCACCGATGCTGCCTTCACAGCGGCAGGCATTTATATTTTAGGCGCGAGTCTTTGCTTACTGAGCGTTGCCGAAAGCCATTTTATCGATTCCGAACGCTTAGATGTAAATCTATGGCCCATTAACCTTCATTGCGTCTGTAGTACATTAATTTTCACAGAGGTAGCCATTTCTGGAGACTGTTTGTCCTTTCTCTACCCCCCAAATGCTTCATCGCAGATACACAAGATTGGCTGTGATAAGCTCCATGGCCATTAGAAAATGAGCCTTTATTTTGCATATCCTACACAACAAAAGTTCTGTTAAGGCTCAACTGCCACGTTTGGAATGGCACTTGTTTTGACAAGCATTTGACATTAATTCACTAACAACAATCATCAAATCATGAACAAAATTGTTTTGACTTTGGCGCTGGCAACTATTTGCAGCACTGGTTTCGCTCAAAAAGGCTCCTTCTACGCGGGTGGCGCAGTAGGTTTTTCATCAACAAGTAACAGTACAGACGTTAGTGGTACATCCCACGATGGAAGTTTGGAAACAAATTGGTCCTTCTCACCAGAGGTAGGAACTTTCCTGACCAATAACATTCAATTGGGAATCGGCCTAAACTTCACTGGCGACAAGGTTGATAATCGTACCACAATCAAGAATATTACTACTGAAAACCATTTTGGTGCGACACTTTACGTACGTAATTTCTTCGGTAAGAATGCTTTCAAACCATTTGTTGGTCTTAATGTATCAGTATTGCCCGGCACAGGGAAATTGGAAAACGGTGTAAGTACGCAGACAACGAAGTTGATGGATTTTGGTGCTAATCTTAATGCAGGGTTCTCTTACGCACTAAGCCCACGCGTCACCGTGGTAGGTTCTGTTGCTACACTTGGTTTTTCCAGTAGTACGACGGAGGTTGATGGCTCTAACATTAAAGACAAATCAAACCATTTTGGTTTGGATGCCAATACATTGGGCAACCGCTTTAATGTAGGAGTTTATTACACCTTTATACAATAATGGCTGACTTGCGGTAGGTTTTCTATCGCCCTTTTCAAAAAGCCTGAATTTCTTGCAAGAGGAATTCGGGCTTTTCTTTTAAAGCACTATTTCGTTTTACTACGCAACAGAAGGATTATCATTAGATTGTTGCTTTACTGAGCTTCGCAAACTCTCCTAATTTTATTTTGGCCTATTATAAAACTATAGTAGAAGGGTTTAGCAGGGTTCGGGAGCGTAAGCTCCTGAACCGACTTGAGGCAGCGTCCGCTGCCTTTATTATATTCTCTGTCTCAATATTATATACAATACTTTCCACTGAATAAAGATGCTGCAAATACCTTTATCACATTTGCAGCAACATCATCAAAGATGCTCCCTATTTCTTATATCCTCCATTTCCCGAAGCCCTCCTCGCTCCCCCATTTCCAGAACTTTTTCCTTTATGTTGGAATTTCCTATTTTGACCACTTGGTCTTTTCTCCCTTTCAACTCTTCGTTCCGGATGATATTCCGGCGCAGGACCGAACTCTTCGGGCATAGGCAATTTCTCAATAGAACGACCAATTAATTTCTCTATAAAGGAAAATTTACGTTGGTCTTGTTCGTTGATGAAGGTGATAGCAGTCCCCGTCCGCTCCGCACGTGCTGTCCGCCCAACCCGGTGCACATAATCTTCTGGATCCGGTGGTACGTCGTAGTTCAACACCAATTCAATTCCTTCTACATCTATCCCTCTGGAAAGTACATCAGTGCCCACAAGTACCTCCACGCGCTTTGCCTTAAAGGCTTGCATTAATACTTCGCGTGCATCTTGCTCTAAATCAGAGTGAAAGGCTTTTGCGGCCACACCAATTCTCTGTAATTCGTGCTCCAGCTTTTTTACTTTTTCCTTGGTCGAAGAAAAGATAATGACACTTTTATAATCTCCTTCCTTTAGGATTTTTGCGGCCAATTTCAACTTTTGTTCATCGAATGCAAGGTAAGCTTGTTGCAATATTCCGGCGGCAGGTTGAGAAATGGCAATACTTATTTGCAGTGGATTTCTAAGGATTTGCTTCGTCAGTTGTCGTATTTTTGGCGGCATCGTAGCAGAAAAGCATAATGTTTGCCGTTCTTTTGGAAGCTCGGAAATAATACGAACCAAATCATCATAGAAGCCCATATCCAACATTCTATCGGCCTCGTCTAAAACTAAGGTTTGGAGATAGCTAAAATCCAAACCGCCCATTTGCATTTGAGCAATGAGCCGCCCTGGCGTAGCAATAATAATGTCGGCACCTTTAGTAAGTGCTTGCTTTTGCTGGCTCCAAGTGGTACCGCTACCGCCACCATATACGGCAATGGAACTTACATCCACATAATAGCTCATGGCCTCAATCTGCTGGTCTATTTGCATGGCCAGTTCTCGCGTTGGAACGAGAATCAGTGTATTGATGCCGCCACTTGGTGTTTGTAGGATTTTATCCAAAAGCGGCAGGACAAACGCCGCCGTTTTTCCTGTTCCTGTTTGGGCGCAGGCTATTAGGTCGTGTCCGGCAAGGATGGCAGGAATGGCTTGTTCCTGTATGGGCGTTGGCGTTTTGTAGCCCATTGATTCTATACTGTCTAGTACGCCGTAATCAAGGTCAAAATCTTCGAAGGTCAATGGTAAATAACTTGTTTTTTAAACTAAAAAGACCGGAATTCCTCCAGTCTTTTTTCTTTTGTCAAAAAAAATCTATGCTTTGTGATTGCTATAATTCTTATCACTTCCCAATTTCCGCAACATCCTACCATGCTCTATCAAAGCACTTAAAAATGTCTTTTCCTCTTGATAGGGAATGCCCCAACGCGAAGCGGTACGTTTTACGATTTTGGAAAGTTCTGGATAATGCACATGGCAAATTTGCGGAAAAAGGTGATGCTCAATTTGATAATTTAAACCACCAATAAACCAACTCATTATTTTGCTGCGAGGAGAAAAATTAATCGTATTCAATACCTGATGTACCGCCCAATTATTCTGCATCTTATTATTTTCCATGGCTTCTGGAAATTCTGCTTCCTCCATCACGTGAGCCAATTGAAAAATACATGAAAGTGCAAGCCCTGCAACAAAATGCATTAAGAAAAATCCAAGTACTACCCAACCCCACGCTACCCCGGAAAACAAAATGGGTAACACTAAAAATATAGCGAAATATAGAGCTTTCAATCCTGTGATTTCCCAGATCGCACGTGTCAAAGAACGCTTTTCCTTCTTCAACAAATCCTTCTTTTGATAATCAATTACAGAAAGATAATCTTTGATTGTCGCCCACTGTACCGTGAGTAATCCATATAAAAGCCATGCATAGATATACTGAAACTTTTGTATTTTATGATATTTACTGTGCGGTGAAAATCGCAATAACAAACCCGCCTCAATATCGCCATCTAAGCCTTCAATATTAGTATAGGTATGATGGAGAATATTGTGTTGAATCCGCCAAGTGACATGATATCCACCTACCAACACAATAATAGCTCCAAGCCATTTATTTACGGATTTATTCTTAGAATAAGCCCCATGATTCGAGTCATGCATCACGGAAGTCCCAATGCCTACCATCCCTATGCCCATCAAAATACAAAGAGCGAGATAGACCAAAATATTGATGGAACCAAGGCCGCTTAAAATTACCGCAAATGGCGCGAGATAGATGCTAATCATCGCTACCGTTTTCCAGCGCATTAAGTTGTTACCTGTTTTGGAAAGATTATTTCTTACAAAATATTCTTCGATTCTCCCTTTCAACTCCGCATAAAAGCTTTCTGAAGTTTTTGGAGCGAAGCGAACGATATTCAGTTTATTTATTGGCGTTGACAAAATGTTTCGTATTATACGCGAAGATACAACATCAAAAGGATAGTCTTTGATGAGCTTGGTTAGCTTTTCCGGAAATCTAGTTATGGGCGTATAAAAGCCCCGGATTACTTCTATTTTTACTGAAGTCCCATTTGGGCGCGTTCTTTTTCCCAGATTTTTCGCCCGTCGCCTGAATTGACGTGCCTTTCACTATGATAGCTACTGCGAACTAATGGGCCACTTTCCACAAAATCAATTCCCATGTGGTAGCCAGCTTCGCGGTATTCTGCAAATTCATCGGGATGCACAAAACGAATAACCGGCAAATGCCTTTGCGTAGGCTGTAAATACTGGCCAATGGTCACCACGTCGCAACCCACGCCAGCCAATAGTTCCAGCGTTTTCAACACTTCTTCCTTTCTTTCTCCTAGGCCGAGCATAATCCCACTTTTGGTGCGCATTCGTGCCTCTTTCAAGCGCTTCAAGACCTCCAAACTTCTTTCAAATTTTGCCTGAATCCGTACCATTCGCGTGAGCCTTGGTACGGTCTCCACATTGTGTGAAACCACTTCTGGCGCGACTTCTATGATTCTTTGAAGGTTCTCCCATTGGCCTCTAAAGTCAGGAATCAGCGTTTCTAATGTCGTCGTGGGGTTTAAATCCCGAATGGCCTTTATCGTATTGCTCCAAAGGATGGAACCTCCATCTTTCAACTCATCTCTGTCCACCGAAGTGATAACCGCATGTTTTACTTTCATGAGGTGGATAGCTTCCGCCACACGCTGCGGCTCATCCCAATCCACAGGAAGAGGGCGACCAGTAGCTACGGCACAAAAGCCGCAAGACCGGGTGCAAATATTTCCTAGAATCATGAAGGTAGCTGTGCCGGCACCCCAGCATTCGCCCATGTTTGGGCAGTTTCCGCTTTCACAAATGGTGTGAAGTTTGTGGTCGGTTACGATATTTCGAACCTGCTTATACCCTTCGCCTGTAGGCAACTTTACGCGAAGCCAATTAGGTTTCTTTAGCCTTGTTTCTGTAGATTCTATAACTGGATTGATAACCGGCAATTCCTGCATCATGCCCCCAAAATTACACCGCCTATTTGCGGCGGCCAAATTGGAAGGACACAAAAAGATTGACGAGATAAGGTTTCGCTTTCTGATTGGCCATGATGGTAATCGGGCTGGTATAATATTCGGCACTCACACCAGTTTCTACGGCCAATACAGTTTTTCGGCTTGCGGCAAAATCAAAATGCAATCCGGTCTTTGCTTGGATGCCGGGGATGTACTGAATTTCGCTTAAGCCTTTGGCAAAGCCTGCACTTCCATTGATTAACCCAGGCGTGAGGAAGGATTGCTTGGTTTCGTCACTATATTTAAAGGTGGCAGGAACGCGTGTCGCACCATTATCCTGTAACACGTAACCGTCCAAATAATAGGGCTTTTCCATCCCCAACGCAAAGCCACC
>JBDTKK010000385.1:0-3715 GCA_039935335.1 Chitinophagaceae bacterium | reverse complement strand
GAATTTTCAAGATTGTTGCAACAATAACACAGCCCCGGAGGGGCGACATTATGGTAGCTGGATTTCTTTTGAGACTAAATCAACGGATGAAATTGCTCCAACACATCAAGAAGCTTCACCGCCACGTTGATAATACCCCGCGCCTCATTGGCATTAATCACCGCCACATCAATCAAACCCACCGCCACATCAATCAAACCCACCGCCACATCAATCAAACCCAGCGCCACATTGATAAAACCCAGCGCCACCTGACAAAAATGCAACACACATAAAACAACAACTTCCGCCATCACTCCAATAACCATCGCCACATCGATAATAATCACCGCCACATCGATAATAACCACCGCCACCTATCACCAAACCGCCGCCATATACAAAGAAACATCCGCCATGGTTACAATAATCACCGCCAGCTCGACAAAACCCAGCGCCACCTGACAAAATTGTGTCCCACCCTGAAATAATAACTGCAAATCAGCCTCAAAACAAAAAATGCCCTGGGCCAACTCCCGTCATAAAACTATTCACCAAAGTGCAGTCGGGCTGATAGACATACACCTTGCCGCGCTGGGTAAAGCCAACCGGATCGCTCAGGTAGATATTTCCCGAAAATGGGTCGATGCCCAATCCCCAGAAATATTGCAAACCGGAAGCGGGAATAAATGCCATTGAAGGAAGTACGGAATCGTCAATGCCCATTCTATAAAGACCATTGTTGGTAGCACTGCCAGAGTAGGAAACCTCAATGAAATAAAGTAGCGTTTTCTCCGGGTTGAAAACCAAGCGTAACGGGTCGGCATTACCGAAGGAAAAAGTTTTTAAAACCGCGCCGGTAGCGGGGTTGAGTCTTGTCAACTTACCCTCTACCCCATCCGCTTTATTCCCCGAAAGTACCCAAATCATGCCGTCGTTATCCTGCACAATTTCCTGCGGCGCACGCCCTGAAACAGGAATCGGGCTGCTCACGATATCCGTCGCAGTATCAATAGAAAAAATAGCATTGGCAGCGGTATCCCAGGGACAAACAAAGACTTTATCTCCGAGCAACAACATGCCTTCAGGGTTCTTAAAAGGCAAAGAAATAGTGCCGCTCACACTGAATGTTTTTGGATTAATGATATACACCTTGTTGTTGTACAAAGTAGAGACATAAGCCTTGGTATCACTTACTTGCACGATGTAGCGCGGCTTAGGAACAGCAATTTCAGTGAGCTTCAGAAGACTTCTTTTATCGAGGATAATTATCTTGTCGCTATTGTTGATGCACAAGAAATAGTTGCTGTCGCGGCTGCGCATCATACTTTGAAAAACATCGCCTAAAGGTTGGCCGTTGATACGTTGATAAATATCCTCTTCAGCAGTATTCGAAGTAAGATTATAAGCAGTGAGTGCGCTATTTCCATTGCCGTACGCGCCTTCGCAAACCACAAAAACCGGAATGCCGGTGTTTGGAATGGGTGCCGGAATTGGGTCTTTGGAACAAGAGCCGAGGACTAAGGCAAACGCCAGAATCAGCGATGTAAGAATGCCTTTGTACAAGAGTTTCCGTTTTGAAATTGAATAGAAATATAGTAGCTCCCAGCGGGTAAATTCTTCAAGGAAAACTGAAGCTTATTCGATGTTGCTTTTTGGCTAGAAATTTCCTGTCCCGTGGTATTAAAAAGCTTTACCACCGCAGCTTCCGAGGAATTTGATAATGAGATTTCGAGCCAATCATTTGCTGGATTTGGACTCAAAATAATGTCCGAATTTTCTTCTTCTAAAATACCTGTTGCAGCACCATTTAAAACACCAACAGCATCCAAATCAAAACCGCTGCCTGGGAATGGCGTGGGGAATGGGTCATTGATTTTTCTGCCTGCTGCATCCATTGTTCCTTCTGCGCCAATCGAGCCTACAACATCTATCAAGCGAACTTGAATAATGTGGTTGATATCGAGGTATGGACTGTCCGCCAATTCTTGCAAATCGAAGGGTGTGCCATAGCCTGCGGTGTATTTTCCCGCAAGGTTGTTGAGCTGACGCGCATTGGTGTAGGAAGGTGCGGAAACACTGGAAATTTGCACAGTATCCTGCGTTTCGGAGCTGGCAGGAAAGCGGGTAAAATGAATGCCATCGGAACTTACTTCCACAAAAGCCAATTCCAGAAAAGCTTCTTCGGGATTGGTAGGATTGGCAAAACCATTTTCAAAAACGGCGAAGTCGAAACCGGGGCTATTTTGGATGGGAGAAGCGAAAGAAACCGTTGCTATTCCGCCATCGCCGAGGCTTACTACATTACCATCTGGCGCACCCAAAGCGGAACTCGAATCGCCAAGCGTTGCATAGCCAAATGACGCGTCATTTATTTGCTGTAAGCCGCGCCGGACTTGACATCCAGTCGCCCAAGCCTTGAACAAAGGACTGGCTTTTGAAATCGCCGTAGTACCTGAAATCGTTGCCTGCGGCGGGTATTGCGCTTGCGCGGAAATTGCAAGAAAAAGGGTACTTAAAATAAGTAGGAATCGCATTTTTATTGTTTAATAAACTTCGTCGCTGCCCTGCCCTCTTCTCCAGAAAGTTGCAGCATATATTGCCCTGCTGGCAGACTGGAAATGTTGAGGATTTTGCGTTGTGCGGTAATGGGGAAAGTGCTGATCATTCTGCCCGCCATATCGGTGATAGTTGCGGATTTTACCTTGTCCGACTTGATCTCCAAAGTCAGGAAATTGGTGGCAGGATTGGGGAAGATGGAGGCGATTTGGGAGAAGGGAATCTCTTGAACAGAAGTAGGTTGGAGGAAAAACACATTGTCCAGCGCGAAATAAAGCGGCGTGTTGATACCAAACATTCCAGTGTCCGATGAACTTAGATTGAACGTAACGCTATCCAAACTTTGATTGTATTTGAACGGAACGTTTATGGGTGTCCAATCATGGATGATATAGTCTTTGGAATTGTCGGCAAACCTAAAATCTGCGAGGTAGAACTCGGTGCTGTCGCTAGGATAAACGCCTTTGGTATCGTAACCACGGATGGTCAGTTTAAACCAATCGGGGTCGTTGCCACTTGGGCCACCAAACTTCTTGGCAAACGCATCACCATCATACATGGAATAATAGGCGTAGGTTGTATTAGTAACCCACAAAGAAGTAATCTGGCCTTTCGCTAGAGTCTTTACATAGTTATGCTGGCCATTTGCCACCATGTATTGAATAGGTAAGGTATCAACGGCTCTCTTGTACTTCGCCGAATATTGGTTTTTAAATCCCTTGGTCAGGGTGTCGGTCATGTTGGAGAAAGCAAAGCCCGAAACCCATAATCCACCAAACGCCGTATCATACACACAAGGATAATGCACATTGGCTTCATCAATGCCCACATCAACACCTGGCTGCGAATAATTGACATAAAAAGTATCGGCTTTCGGAAGTGTCCATCTGTCAAAAGTGCCTAATTGGGCAAAAACAGTGAGTGGCAACATGGCCAGGAGGAAGAATAGAGCTTTGCGCATTGTATGTTGGTTGTTCTAAATGACAATTTCAAAATGTCGCCAACAACAGCAATAAAGACGGATAGCAGACGGACACACGCGCGGTGCATCCTTCCAGATTATCCGCAGCTTTTTTCCCGAAGGCAGCGATAAATATTTTGCAGCAGGCAGGTTTTCTGACTTTGCTTCGTCTCTCTACGAGCCTTCCCATCCTTTTTGTTTTTTGGCGGACAGTGG
>JBDTKK010000384.1:0-19883 GCA_039935335.1 Chitinophagaceae bacterium | reverse complement strand
TCAAACACTTTTTCGGTAAAAAGCATCACGATGATATTCTTCTCACCGAGCACCATGCACGCACTTTCGTCGTTGGTCTGTTGCTCATTGAAGGGGAAGCCTAGTGCTGCGAAAAATGCTTTTGATTTTTGAATGTCTTTTACAGGAAGGTTGAGCCAGAATTGCTTGGTCATAATGATGGTTTTAGGCCTAAAGGTAATTGTTGGGATTTATTCTGAAAGCCGCGCCAGTAATGCAATTCAAGCAAACCTTAAAAATACCCGAAGTAGGACTTGGAAAAAGTCGCATATTCAATATTCACTTCATCGCCCACTTCGAAATTGTCAAAATCCTCCTCACTTACCTCAATGCTTAACCGTATTTTAGAGTTGAGGTAGAAGAAACATTTTTGGGTAGGTCGCATCAAATACTTTCTGGAAATGGTAGTGCGCTCAATGGTCTTAGTATTTGCTCGTAAATCGCGGTACAAAAGATAAAGATTGCTGCGGTAAGACACCAACGCTGCGCCAGTAGTAAGGCCAACTAAAGTGCCCACTCCAATAAAATAAAGCTTGAAGGAAAATGGATTGGGCTTCCCTACGATAGCTTCGCCCCAAGCCATGGCAAAAGGCAGGATAAAGCAAATCACCAAAACTATTTGTAGCACCTTAAAAAACTGCCTCCTGTCGCGGGTCTCTTTCCGGATGAGAAAGGCGCGTTCCTCTTCCTGTAAAGGCTCATGATATCGGACGAGTTCGAGGCTCATTATTCTTCCTAAAGCTTGATTTTATAGATGCCTGAATACTTTGTTTTAGCATAATCCAGAAAGGCCTCAATATTCAAGTTCGCCCCTGTAACCCGCTCACAGAGCTGCTCCGAGCGATAGCGCCTGCCGCATTGATGAATGTTTTGCCGCAGCCATCCAAGCAAAGAAGAAAAATCCCCCGCCACAATTTGGCTCATCATTTCGGATAAATCTTCTTTCGCTTTTTGCAAAAACTGAACTGCGTATAAGGACCCTAAAGAATAGGTAGGGAAATACCCAAAAGAGCCATGTGCCCAATGAACATCCTGCAATATTCCCTGCACATCATCGGGCGGAGTGATGCCCAAGTAACGCTCATATTTTTCAGCCCAAGCTGCGGGTAAATCTTCCACAGAAATGGAGTCTTCAAGCAAGCCTTTCTCTATTTCATATCGGATCATGACATGGAAATGGTACGTCAATTCATCAGCTTCTGTGCGAATAAGCGAAGGCGAGACCTTGTTCATACCAGCATAGAATTTTTCTAAAGAAACCCCTTGTAATTGTTGCGAAAACCTTTCCTGTAACGGTTTGTAGAAATGCTTCCAAAAGTCCAAACCTCGACCAATACAGTTTTCCCACAACCTACTTTGGCTTTCGTGAATGGCAAGAGAAGTAGCCGCGCAAATCGGTAAGCCATATTGCTCGTTAGGCAAACCTTGCTCATACAAAGCATGGCCGCCTTCGTGTACGCTACTCCAAAACAGCGAACTGAAATCATCCTCATCCACTCGAGTGGTGATGCGAACATCTTTTGGTGAAAACGAAGTAGTAAAAGGATGCTCGGAATAGTCTTGTCGCCCCGCTTCGAAATCATAGCCCATTGCTTTGAGGACTTCCAGAGAAAATTGAAATTGCTCCTCTCTGGGAAAGTGGTTTCGTAGGAAGGAGTCATCAACTTGTGGCGCAGCAGCAATCCCTGAAAGTATTGCCGGCAGCTCGTTTCGGAGTTTTCCAAAGATGGGATTGAGTCGCGCTACCGTTACTCCTTTTTCATAATCATCCAGCAAGGCATCGTAGGGATGATTTTCAAAACCATAAAGTACAGCTTGTTGCTTTTTTAGGACAATCATCTTCTTCAACTCTGGGGCAAAGATTTTGTAGTCATTTTTTCGCCGAGCTTCTATCCAAGCCTGTAAAGCGGTACTTGTAGCCTTGCTGAGTTCAGCCACAAATTCTCGGGAAAGTTTGCTGTTTTTCTCATAATCTTCTACACTCAATCGAACATTGATTGCTTGAATTTCATCTAAGCTTTCGTCTGCTTTCAATCTTTCCAAAAGTGCAGCGTAATCGCCGCTGGTCAACAATTCATGGGCTTGGGAAGCGAGTGTAGCCAATTGTCTTCCTCGTGCCTCATATCCTTTGGCAGGCATGTACGTTTCTTGGTCCCATTCGAGTAGGGCAGCAGCATTTCTAAAATCGGTAGCCCGCTGATTGAGTTCTTGATATTGTTCGTAATCGGTCAAAATTTTCAGTTGAATTTTTCTGGATAATGCTCGTAAGCCGGAGCATGTTTAAAATCACCTTTCCTTTTAAAAGTCAATACCGGCATGGTTCTCCGCTTCTGAATTTTACTGAGCGGCCTCGGTTGGTTCCAATCTTTCCACTTTAGTTATGCCTTCCAATTCATTGAGTTTTTGGCAAAGGATATCAAGTTCGCTGCGGTCATGTACAAACACCTTTATCTCTCCGGTAAACACGCCATCTTTAGAATCTAATGCCAGAGAGCGCATATTCATCGTGAGCATTTCAGAGATGACCTTGGTGATTTTTTGTGCTACACCCACATCATCCAGACCTGTAAGGCGGATACCACTAAGGAAGGAGATTTCCTTGTTAATCGCCCATTTCACTTTCACAATTCGCTGACCATAACGCGCCATTAATTGTGTGGCATTGGGGCAATCTACTCTATGAATTTTCAAGCCTTCGCCCGAACTCACAAAGCCGAAAACATCATCTCCTGGAATGGGTTGGCAGCAGGGAGCAAGCTTGTACAATATCTTGTCTGAGCTTTCTCCAAAAATGATGAGTTCCGCACCCTTCGCAGGTTTCGGCACCTGCTTTACACTTTCTTCTGCGGGATGAGCATCTTTCTTTTCGGCATCGAGTGACGCTAATCTGTCGCCGACTACCTTAAAGTGTTCTTTGATTTCTTTGAGCTCTATCGATCCTACTGCGATGGCGTAGAATAGGTCGAGCATTGACTGCTTTTTATAGTACAAACACAGCTCGTTGATATTGACTGGCGTGAGGCTCAAACCCATGTGGGAAAGCTTGCGCTGAAGGATGGCTTTCCCTTCTTCTCCAATTTCCCGCTTCTCTTCTTTCAGGTAATATTTTATCCTTGATTTTGCCTTGCCTGTGGTGACGAAGGACAGCCAATCTTCGCTCGGCTTTTGCTTCGCCGAAGTGATGATTTCAACTTGATCTCCTGTCTGCAATACATGGCTAAGTGGTACGAGTTTATGGTTCACCTTCGCACCGATGCAACGTGCGCCCAGCGCGGAATGCACGTCAAATGCAAAGTCTAATGCTGTCGCGTTTTTAGGCAATACACGCATCTCGCCTTTAGGCGTGTAGATGTAGATTTCATCGATAAACAGGTCGAGTTTGAAATCTTCTAGAAACTCCAAAGTATCGGTGTCCGGATTGTTCAACACTTCGCGTAAATGTTTCAGGAAATGGTCGAGTTTGCTTTCGCTTGCGCTCTTTCCATTACTTATCCCTTCTTTGTATTTCCAGTGTGCAGCTAGTCCTTTTTCAGCAATATCATTCATCCGTTTGCTGCGGATTTGCACTTCTACCCAACGCCCCAAAGGGCCCATTACGGTGGTGTGTAAAGCCTCATAGCCATTTCCTTTGGGCACGCTTATCCAGTCCCTAAGCCGCTCTGTGCTTGGTCTGTAGTAGTTAGTGACCAGCGAATAGGCTCGCCAGCATTCTGCTTTTTCCCGGTCTTTTGGCGTTTCTAAAATGATGCGGATGGCAAACAAATCATAGACTTCGTCGAAGGATACATGCTTGGTACGCATCTTTTCCCAAATAGAATGAATAGCCTTTGGTCGTCCAAAAATCTCGTACGTAAAGCCGAGGTGATCCAGTTCATTTTTGAGAGGTTTGATAAACTCATTGATGTACTTTGTTCGCTCCCGTTTTGTTTCTTTTAATCCTCGACCTATTTCCTTGTAAACCTCTGGCTGCGTGTATTTCAGGGCAAGGTCTTCCAGCTCACTTTTTATTTCATAGAGCCCAAGACGATGTGCCAACGGCGAATAGATATAGGTAGTTTCAGAGGAGATTTTCAACTGTTTGTCCCGCGCCATACTGTCCAAGGTGCGCATATTATGCAAGCGGTCTGCAAGCTTAATGAGAATGACTCTTGGGTCATCGGCAAGCGTCAATAATATCTTTCTAAAATTCTCGGCCTGAATGGTGGTATCAGCTTTCAAGTCCACTACATTGCTAATCTTCGTGAGGCCGTCAATAATCTTTGCGTATTGCTCGCCAAATTCTCGGGAAATATCTTCCAGAGTCCATTCTGTATCCTCTACTACATCATGTAGCAGAGCACAAATGGTGGAGGTGACACCTAAACCAATTTCCTCAACAACGATTCTTGCAACAGCAATGGGGTGTAGAATATAAGGTTCACCACTCTTCCGTCGGGTGTCTTTATGCGCTTCTGCGGCTATCCTAAAAGCATTACGTAAGAGGGTTTTATCACCCTTTTTTAGGCGTTCCTTTAAGGCACGCAGCAAAGCGCGATATTCTCTTAGAATAATCTTTTTTTCCCGTTCATCTCTTTCTTGTATAGGTTCAGTTGTCGTTTGCATATTCTACTATTAATCCTCCATGTAAATTAGGAAAGGGGACGATGTGCTGCAAATCGAATCTCTTTATTGTAATGTACAGATGTTATAAAGCCTAGTGTTACCGCTCGTTGTGGTATTATTGTTCCATCCACCTACCATGATTCGCACGCTCATTATAGACGACGAGCCCCTCATCCGGGAAAACACTGAAGCCTTGCTGGCCACGCATCCAGACGTTGTGGTAGTGGGGCAGGGAGGTAGTGTAGCTGAAGGACTTTTGCTTCTTAAAGCCACTAAGCCCGACCTCTTATTGCTTGACATACAATTAGGCGATGGAACAGGGTTTGATATTCTAGAAAAGACTGACTACAAAGACTGCTCTTTGGTGTTTGTAACTGCCTTCAATGATCAAGGGATTCGGGCCATCAAAGCAGGGGCTTTGGACTATTTACTAAAACCTCTGGACGAAGAGGAACTGGCAATCGCGCTAGACAAATTGCGCAGCCAAAAGGGTTTTTCCAAGCCAAGTGAACAGATAATACTTGCCAGCCAATATTTAAGGCATTCCGCCGATGTGGATCGCATTGCGCTGCGCGAACAATCTACCATTCACATCGTGCCTTACGACAACATTCTTTTTGCGCAATCCGACCGGAGCTACACCCATTTTCATCTTGTTGAAGGAAAAATTCTGACGCTTTCTAGTCCACTAAAGGACTATGAAGACATCCTGCCAGATTCGAGGTTTATTCGCGTTCACAATTCCTATCTTGTTAATCGGTCGCAGGTTTCGAGATACGACAAAGCGGGTATTTTACACTTGAATAATGGAGCAGAAATACCAGTGGCGGTGCGGAAGCGGGACGAGGTATTGCGCTATCTTGTCGGCGGGCGCTGATTTTTTACATTCTAAATGTTGAAGACAAAACTTACTTTTCGTTGGGGAGGGTTGTTTGCTGTTTTAATGGCGTTCAGCCTTGCAAGCTGTAAGTCTAAGCAGCGAGAGTTTCCGGTGAAAGGTCGCACGGTGATGGACTTCAAGTTGCCACCTGATTGTGATACTGCAATTAGGATTTACATCTACGAAAGTGGTAAACAAAAGGAGCCGGAGAAGGCAGCAAAAGTTTTAGGTGATTTAGCTCAAAAATATTCTTTCGAAAGAGACAGTCCGCTACATGCTTGTTTGCGCTGCTACGAAGGCCAAGCTTGGGATGTGTTGCGGAACGGTGATTCGATAATTGCTTGTTATGATGAGGTGTTACCTTATTTGGAAGCGCATCGGGATTTGATAGGCATGAGGGCCATGGCTTATCTCTACATCGGCTGGGCACATTCTTATAAGAGTCAGCGGCTGACGGCCAACTACTATTTAAACAAAGCGGGAAACGAACTGGATGATACCACTTATTCCAGCGATGGAAAATATTTCTATTGCTCTAATTATAGCCAACCAGCGCGGTCAGCATTGTTCACCGAAATAGCACAGTTTGCTAACTTTAGTGGCCTCGAAGAGCAGAGTATTAACTACATCCAAAGCGCATTGACGGCAACCTCTAAAATGGGCGATAGTATGCTCAGCATTCAGGCATATGTTCATGCAGTAGCAGGGCTTATTTATTCAAAAGTGAATAAGGAAGATAGCAGCAGAAAGGAATTTCAGACAGCACTACCGATGTTGCAGGCGGCTAAAGACACAGGCTTTCTCGTTGTCTATTATGATTATTTAGGGAAAGCATTTTTGGTGTTTAAGAAATACGATAGTGCTCTAAAAGCCTATTCCACTGGACTTGAAATTCAAAAGAAAATTGGTGAAGACAAGAGTCAGAATCTGAGCTTTTATCAAGGCTTGGCAGAGGCTTATTTGGGTTTGAAGAGAATACCGGAGGCGATGGGAATGCTTAAGCTTGTTCACAAATTCAGTAGCAACAACTTGGATGTTGGTCTTCCTGATAGGCAAAGTATTTCTCGGCTTACTTTAAAATGTGAGCTCGCCAATCAGGCTCTAGGGAAGCAATTCAGTGTTTTTTTGGAAGAGGCTGATTCGATGTTTGACTTACAGCGCATCAATTCTATTAGCGATATGGATGCCCAATATGGCTTGCAGAGGAAGAATGCTAGGATTGGCCATCTCGATAAAGAGAATGAAGATTTTACCCATCGTGTAGCGAGGCAGAATACATTTTTGTTAGTGACTATTTTACTTGTCGTTCTGTTGGGCATTTTCATTGCTTTTTTAAGGCTTTGGCAGCGGCGGAAGCAATTGAGAACAGAGCGCGATAAAGCAGTATTGGAACAACAACTTTTGCGCAGCCAAATGGAACCGCATTTCTTGTTTAATACCATTGCTGTGTTGCAAAGTCTTATCCGGAAAGACGAGAAAGATCGCTCAATAAAATACCTCAGTCAGTTTGCAAGATTGCTGCGTATTTCTTTGGAAAATTCTCGGAAATCGCTGGTACCACTCAATGAAGAAGTTGAAGCACTTCAAAATTATTTGAGCCTTCAGCAGGTGCGCTTTCAGGATGTTTTTACCTTTGAAATCAACTACTTTGAAGGCTTTAAAGAGGAAGCGGACGAGATATTGATACCGCCAATGTTGCTACAACCTTTTGTGGAAAATGCCATCCAACACGGCATGCGCGGCAAGGCTAATAGTGAAGGCCGGATATCTGTAAATATTCAGAAAGAAGGAAAAATGCTGCGCTGTATTATTTCAGACAATGGAGAAGGAAAAATGCCCGAAAATGAAAGCTTTAAGAAGAATTCTTTTTCCACCACCATCACGCGTGAGCGCTTGGAATTGCTCAGTCGGCAAAGTGGTAAGGTTGCCTCCGTGGATATTAAAACTGCAGCGGAAAACGATGGGAAGGGTACTGTGGTTACGCTAGTTATTCCTTTTCAGGAGGCATAGCAAAGCTGTTTTTCGTAAATCAATTATCAGGGAAAAGTGAACGTTGGGAAACCTGCGTGCTACGCTGGGAGGAAAGTTGAAAATTAGGGGGGTGTCCAGAACTATTTTGCATCTACCAAAATGGATTGTTTGTTTTCAGCCCCTAAGAAATTCCCTCGTATTCGCACCAAAACCTACAAACCACGCTGCATCCTATCACACTGGACTATTTGCACCCGCAGCCTCACCTAAAACCTCTTTTGGTGGCGAAGTTTTTTAGAAAACGGACGAATCTTCGCCCGTTTTTTTATGTGCTAGACATTTGTTGAGACACGTTGTAGTGCTTTTCTCTCCTAATTCACCAAATTTGAACGATGCCTTAAGCAATTTTTATCAGAGATTCGATTCATTGCATCGGAGCGTTACGTCAATCGGTTTGCATCGTAATGAAGGTAAATCTTCTTCCAATTACTGCTATTATGCTACAAGTTTTACGGCTAAATCTCGCAACATTATCAATATTCCCAACGAGGCGGTAAATTTTTTCCCGTTTAAGATTATATTTACCCTTTGCAACTCGAACTACAACTATGTCTAAAAGGTTCTTTTCCTTCCTACTTTTTCTGTCGACACTAACCCTGTTTTTTGCCTCCTGCAAAAAAGAATCAGACAATCCCGAACGCTATTATTCTCAAGCTACTCGCGGATATTACCCCCTACAATTAGGGCGCTATGTAGTCTATGATGTGGATTCTACCGTTTGGAATGATTTCGATTGCAGCAAGAAGGAATCTCACCTGCAAATGCGCTACATGGTAGCGGATACTTTCACAGATGCGCAAGGCCGTCCTTCTCTAAGGATTAACGTGGATCAAAGAGTCGCAGATACAGGCTTGTGGACGGTTTCAACCGTTTTTTATGCAACGCCTACCCCCACAGGTTTGGAGGTTGTCATGAATAATCTCCGTCAAACAAAACTCATTTTCCCGGCTCAGAACAACGCCACTTGGCTTGGCAATAGTGCGATTGATGTAAATGAACCACAAAATCAATTTTATATTGGCTGGATTTATCAATACACAGGACTTGTTCAACCCTATAACAATGGCCGCGTCACCTTCGCGAATACGGTATCAGTAAAGGAGCAAGACTACACGCTCAATGACCCTGATACATTGCCCTCCGCCTATGCAGAGCGCACTTATGCCCGAGAAGTGTACGGCTACGACGTTGGCATGGTTTATCGAGAACTCACTCACTGGACTTATGACCCAGGAACGGCTGCAAATGCCTGTCGTAAGGGCTTTTCAGTTGTGATGCGTGCCACAGACCACAATTAAAATAGAAGGAGCAACGTTCTCCACCAATGAAGTTGCCCAGCCTCTTTTTAGTTTTTCTGAGTGCTCTTATTATTGGCTTCAAAGTGCTAGAAGCAGCACCTGCTCAATATGCATTTCGGGTAAGTTTTACAGACAAAAAAGGAAGCCCAGCTTTAAGTGCTACGCCTTCTTGGTTAAGCGCCAAATCCATCGCCCGGAGAGCCAATTTTGGTATCGCTTTAGATAGTACCGACCAACTCGTTTCTCCACTGTACATCGATTCTGTCTTGCAGCTCACCGACGGTATCTTTCATGTAAGCTCTCGTTGGTTAAATGATTGCGTGGTGCTACTTACCGACTCTTCTAAAATCTTAAATCTTCAAAGCAAAACCTGGATTCGAAATATTGAATGGGTGGGTTACTTTGCGGATGGACTTCATCTAAAACAAACCCAAGGCGAAAACCCAAAATCCGAGAGAAGACATACTGCAAAAGTCACCGGCTCTGCCAGCTATTATGGTAGCTCTTTTCCAGCAGTTTCTTTGGTGAACGGAGACTATCTCCACGACCTTGGTTATACCGGTGCGGGAAAGCTAATTGCCGTACTGGACGAAGGTTTTTTTGAAGCCAATTCTGATACCGGTTTCCACAAAATGAGAACCAGCGGCAGCTTGCTCAACACCTACGATTTTCTAAATCCAAATGCAGACATTTTTTACTCCGGTACGCACGGTCTCAATTGCCTTTCTATCATGGCCGGCTATCTCCCTGGAATCTATGTAGGTACCGCGCCAGACGCGCAATACGCGCTATACGCCACCGAAGACCCCAATTTTACAGATGCCCTTTACGAACTCGATAATCTGATAGCAGGAATGGAACGGGCAGACAGCTTAGGTGCGGATGTGATTTCCGCCTCCATCGTCTATAATACTTTCAGCTCGCCGTATCCCAGTTCCTTCACACATGCAGACCTCGATGGGCACTCTACAAATGTGAGCCACGCCGTAAATATGGCCGTAGCAAAGGGTGTCTTTTATACAACTTCTGCCGGCAATGAAGGCACAAATTCTTGGAATTTTTTAGACGCTCCTGCTGATGCTGATAGTGCATTGACTGTTGGCTCGGTGGGTTCTACTAAAGTTGCTTCCGCTATTTCCAGCCCTGGGCCAAATTCTTCCGGAAGAGTAAAACCAGATGTCTGTCTGCTTGGTGAAAACGTTGCGCTGTTTACAGGCAACAATACCATCGGTGCATACAACGGGACTTCCTTTGCTGCGCCACAAGCCGCAGGATATGCTGCATGCCTTATGCAAGCCTTCCCCAAAGCAACGCCCTTCATGATTCGTGAAGCCATTATCAAAAGTGCCGATCACTACACCAATCCGACAGCAAAAATTGGCTACGGCGTTCCAGATTTTAAAAAGGTTTTTCAATACCTGGAAGTGCAAATGCCTAAGGCAAATGAGTTGTTGGTTGTAACACCGAATCCCTTCGGGAACTCGCTACAGCTAAGCATTCCGGCAAATACGAAAGAAGCAAAGTTTGCACTCAACGATGTGTTGGGCCGAACTATTCCATTGATCATTACTCAGAGCAACAGCACTAATTATCTGCTTCAAGTTCCCACTGACTTAGCCCCCGGGTTTTACTTCCTGAATACTATTTTGGATGGGAGAAAGTCCGTGGAAAAACTCAAGCACGAGTAGCCTTTTTTAGCGAAGCAATAAACAAGCTATCTGCTTTCATAGAAATGCCATTGATGAGATTTGCCACTTCTATTTCAAGATTTTTCTTTGATGCTATTTCTGAAATCACCTTTTCATTTTCAGTTTCAAACACAGAGCATGTGATGTAGTAAATTCTGCCATTTGGTTTTAAATAATCAACAGCGTTTTCAAGAATTTGCACTTGCTTCTGATGGAGAATTTCCAAGGAATGTGGCTCGAAAAAATAGCAGGATTCCGGCGTGCGTGCCCAAGTGCCCGAGCCACTACAAGGCACATCGCAAATGATAACGTCGAACTTGCGAGAGCCAAGCTGGGCTTGTAATGCCGCAGAATCTGTTACGTCAAAAGCTAGAGTTTCCGGCGAGGCTATTTTATAAGTTTCAAAACGCTCTTTTAGGTTTTGGAGAATGCCTTTTCGAATATCCGTAGCGAGGATTTTTGAATGAGAAAACCTATCTCGGAGCATCAAGGATTTTCCGCCGGCACCCGCACAACAATCCCAAACAGTTGCGCATTTTTCAATCTTAAAAAATGCTCCCGTTTTTTGAGAAGAAGCATCTTGGACGACAAAAGATTCTGCCGAGAAATGCGTGCCCACATCTGTACCATTAGCTAGTGCCAGACAATGCTCTGAAAGCCATTCGTGGGAGATTTGTTCTTTTAAAAGAAGCTGCTTTATCGGCTCAAATCGATTCCTAATTCTTAAAAAAAGCCTCGGCTGTTGCAGCATCGATTGCAACCATTCCTCCCGTTTCATTCCTTCGGAAAATTCAATAAATTCAGGTAATATTTTTTCAAAATCAACTTCAATTCCACAAGCCTTGAGTGTGGCAATTCGAGTTGCTAAATCATTGGAATTTGTTCCCCATTTTTCTACAAGAAATTGCTGAAATGCCTTGGGCTCCAATCCACATAAATATAAGGCAGCGAGTTGCAAAGTTTTCGCATCGGCGTGTTCCGAGGAAAGGCATTTCCCTGCCCGATACCAAGCATAGGCCGCATCGCTCAAGCCGCGCCTGTCTCGGCTTCCAAGTTTTTTATTTTTTCTAAAATGGTCTTTTAAGAAATGGTGCAACGGCAATGATCCATCATAAGTACCTAGTATGGTTTCGAGGTTTGTCCAGAGATATTGCACAGCTATTTTTTTAAAAAATTAAAGACGCGAATGGTCGCGTCTTTAAATGGAAATTGGTTTGAAGATTTTTAAAGTCCTAGTAAGAGCTTCACAGGTTCTTTCGCAGCCAAAAGCATGTCTGGCGATTCGAGCAATTCTTTCACCCTTACTAGAAATCCCACACTCTCGCGGCCATCAATAATGCGGTGGTCATAGCTCAAAGCCAAATACATCATTGGGCGAATCACAACCTGGCCATTTAGGGCAATTGGTCGCTCTTCAATCTTGTGCATACCAAGGATAGCGCTTTGTGGAAGATTGATAATTGGTGTGCTGAGTAGCGAGCCAAATACGCCTCCGTTGGTGATGGTGAAAGTGCCGCCGCTCATTTCATCTATAGAAAGCTTGTTTTCACGAGCCTTTGTTGCAAGGTTCACCACTTCTTGTTCAATGCCCGCCATACTCAGGCTTTCGGCATTCCGAATAACCGGTACAACCAAGCCTTTGGGCCCACTCACGGCAATGCTGATGTCGCAATAATCGTGATACACAATTTGATCCCCTTCGATACTGGCATTTACTGCCTGCCATTCGCTCAAGGCGATGCAACAAGCTCTCGTGAAAAAGGACATGAAGCCAAGCCCCACGCCATGTTGCTCTTTAAACTTGTCTTTGAATTTTGCACGCGTAGCCATGATGCCGCTCATGTCCACTTCATTGAAAGTGGTGAGCATAGCTGTTGAATTTTTTGCCTCCACCAACCTGCGCGAAACGGTTTTGCGCAGGTTGCTCATGTTCACATTTCGAGCTTCGCGGGAGGGTATGCCGTCGGCGTTCGTCTTACTGCCCGGAGGATGAGAAAGAGCTTCCAAAACATCTTGTTTCAGGATGCGCCCACCAGAGCCAGTGCCTTTCATGGCCGCGTTTTCCAAATGCTTGTCGGCAATAATGGCTTTGGCTACAGGACTAGCTTTCAGGCTCTTGTCGGGAATAAGTTCGCTCGGCTTTTCTTGCTTTTCAGCTACGGGTTTCGCTAGAGCTTTCGCTGCCTTTTCTGGAGTCTTTTCTTCTTTCTTTTCAACGGCTTTTCCTGCTGGTTTAGCTGCTGTTTCATCTATTGTACAGGCAATCGCACCGATAGCCAAGGTCTCATTTTCTTTTGCGACAATATGCAAAATACCTGCCTGTTCTGCATTGAGCTCGAAGGTGGCTTTTTCGCTTTCGAGCTCGCAGAGTAGTTCATCACGTTCTACGTAATCACCATCGGCTTTGAGCCATTTTACCAATGTTACTTCGCTGATTGATTCGCCCACGGTAGGCACCTTAATTTCTATCATGATACTTGCTTGTTGCGCGGCGCAATTTACGACGGGATTTGTGGCTGTTGAAGTTTGTAGCCTTCCAACCAATTCAGAGATGTTCGCTACTATATTGTGCCCGATGACTGAAGTATCCTATCCCCGAGAGAAAATTAAAATCTTGCTTCTAGAGAATGTAAGCAGTGAAGCTGTTGCAGCCTTTAAAGAAGCGGGCTATTCCAATGTTCATACCCTAAATGGCGCACTGAATGAAGGAGAATTAAAAGAGCAACTTTTGGATGCGCATATTCTCGGCATTCGTTCGAAGACAAAAATGACTAAAGCCTTGCTGGAAGCGGCACCTAAGCTTTTGGCGGTTGGGTGCTTTTGTATTGGTACCGACCAAGTAGATAAGGTTGTCGCACGAGATTTGGGCATCGCGGTGTTCAATGCGCCTTTCTCAAATACACGCTCTGTTGCGGAGTTGGTCATTGGTGCCGCTATCATGCTTATCCGCCGGATACCGGATAAAAACAGAGCGGCACATGAAGGTATTTGGCAGAAGGAAAGCCTTGCCAGTAGGGAGTTGCGGGGTAAGACACTGGGGATTATCGGCTATGGAAATATTGGCTCACAAGTAAGTGTTTTGGCAGAATCACTCGGACTGAAAGTGATATATTTTGATACGCAGAAGAGACTGCCTTTAGGAAATGCGGCGGGCATGGCAGAAATGGAGAGTGTTCTCAAAGCTGCGGATATAGTATCTGTTCACGTGCCCGGAACCGCTGCTACAAAAAATCTTTTTACAAAGGAAATGATTGCGCAATGCAAGTCTGGTGCGCTTTTTATTAATTATTCGCGGGGCGAAGTAGTGGATTATGATGGGCTTGCAGACGCGATACAATCCGGTGCGATTGGTGGAGTTGCGGCAGATGTTTTTCCCATAGAGCCGGAGCGCAATGGAGATGTTTTTTCTACACCGCTTCAGGGTTTGCCCAATGTGCTTTTGACACCTCATATTGGTGGCTCCACAGAGGAAGCGCAGACCGCTATTGGCGTTGATGTTAGTGCGCGGCTGATTTCCTTTATTGAAAGTGGCAATACCCAAGGTTCGCAAACCATTCCTGACCTCAATGTTCCTTTGCAGGAATCAGCGCATCGGATTCTTCATATCCATTATAACAAACCGGGCGTGCTTTCGGCGCTTAATGCAGTGCTGGCAAGGCTTGGCGCTAATATTGTTGGGCAATACCTCAAAACGAATGAGCAGATAGGTTATGTAGTATTGGATATAGACCAGAAGCCGGACAATAATTTGCTTGCGCTACTGCGGGCAGTGCCAGAAACGATACGGGTGCGCTTCGTTTTTTAACAGGCTTAGGTCAGTAGTTTGCCATAATGTTAATGGGAATGCGGGTATAAGGCTTCTAGCTGAATTCGTGCAATAACTTTACCTGCTTTGAATCAAGAATCGATATGGCATTAAAAGGGAAAGGTCGGGTTGTAGTCATGCTGGTTTTGCTGTGTATCATTGCTGCCATCTTATTTGGGTTGAGAGAATGGTACAAACCACGCCGAAGTGTAGCAGATGTGCAAGCGATCCACATGAGCTCAGATTCGCTACTGGCGCAGTTTAGCGCAAATGAGAAATTAGCGGATTCTCTCTATCTCAACAAAGCAATTGAAGTGACGGGTAAGGTGCAATCTGTGGATACAAACGCGGACGGAAAGACCACTGTGTTGTTCGAATCTCAAGACCCGATGTCGAGTGTTTTTTGTACCCTTCGGAAAAAGGGTGAGAAAGTGGAAGTTGGAAGTAAGACTGTGATTAAAGGTTTTTGCTCCGGCCTGACAACCGATGTAATATTGACCGATTGCATTTTAATACAGAACGGTGATAAGGAATAAGCTAAAAGTCTTGCTGGCATTGATTCCGCTCCTAATCTTTGGGGTGAGTTCCGGCTGTTATTATGACAAGCAAAATGAACTTTACCCTGAAGGGCAATGTGATACTACCGGTATTCTTTTTTCGAAATATATTCAGCCTATTATTCAAAGCAACTGCGCGATTCCCAACTGTCATGTGTCGCCCAATCCTCCGTCCGGCGGGGATTTGAGTCAATATAATGGTGTTAAAGTGATAGCGCTGGATGGACGATTACTTGGGTCAATTACCCACAATGCTGGATATTCGCCTATGCCTCAAAGTGCAGCTAAGCTTTCGGATTGTACGATTGGTAAATTCAAAATCTGGGTAGCAGCCGGTGCTCTCAACAATTAAACCCACTTTACTAAAACGGCATCCTTTTTGCCTCTATCATTCTAAATGATTTTCATGAAAAAAGTACTCATTATAGCCCTTCTTGCTGTTGTCAGCTTTCCAGCATTCGCTCGGAAATTCATGAGCCGAACGGCTCGCATCACTTTCTTTTCAGCCACTAATCTTCAGAATATTGAAGCCAAGAATAACGAAGCTGCTTGTCTGCTCGATGCCGATAGTGGAATGGTAGAATTTATCATTCCCATTCGTAGTTTCAAGCTTGAGAAAGCCTTGATGGAAGAGCATTTCAACGAAAATTACATGGAGAGCGACAAGTTTCCTAAAGCAATTTTTAAAGGGAAAGTAAACGGCATGAGCTCTGTTGATTTTTCTAAGAATGGGGCCTATCCTGTATCGGCTACCGGTAAGATGACAATTCATGGGGTGACGAAGGATGTGACCATCGGCGGCACCATTATGATTCGGGATAGAGAGCCTTTGATTTCTTCAAAATTTAATGTAGAATGCAGCGATTACGGAATTAAAATTCCATCTGTGGTGGCAGAAAAAATTGCGAAGACCATAGAAGTAACGGTGACAGCGCCATTGAAGCCGCTTAATCGGTAGTTTTTTTAAAACAAATTTTCTCCTTTAAGAATGCTGCGTTACGTTTTTCTTTACACCTTTCTTTTAGCCTTTAGTTTGTGTGAAAGCTTTGCCCAGCAAGCGCCGGATGCGTTGACTCAATTATTACAATCAGATTCGACGAAACCTAAGCATGAGCTTACGATAGCCACGTTCAAGGCAGTTAGAATCATCAATGGACAAAGTGTAGAAAACGAAGCGCCGGGTGTGTTGAATTTTATCATTTTACATCGATTTGGTACGGTGCAAAATGGCTTTCAAGACATCTTTGGTTTGGACAATGCCAATACCCGTTTCGCATTTGAATATGGCTTGACCAAATGGCTGACAATCGGCCTTGGGCGCAGTTCTTACCAAAAAGAGTATGATGGCCTCGCCCGGGTAAAATTGCTACAGCAAACTACTGATAATCACATGCCCGTTTCGGTGAGTTATGCGGGTACCATTATGGCGCGTGCCGATAACGTGCAGCTTGCAGATTCGACGCAGAAGTACTATTTCAGCAATAGAATCAGCTATTGCAATCAATTATTGATTGCTCGGAAGTTTAGCGACCGCATCTCGATACAGCTTTCGCCCACGCAGATACACTACAATTTGGTGCCTAATACAGAAGATGCAAATGATGTATTCGCAATTGGGATTGGCGGAAGAATCAAGCTGAGCAATCGTTTTGCCTTAACTGCCGAATATTTTTATAGAATTCCAGGCTCGGAAATAACGAGTACACCCTATCACAATTCCCTAAGTGTGGGTGTAGATATAGAAACCGGAGGCCACGTTTTTCAACTCCATTTCACAAATTCAACCGGAATGAGTGAGCGAACTTTTGTGGCTCAAACTTCAGACGATTGGGCGAAGGGTGGTGTGCATTTCGGCTTTAATATTTCGAGAGTATTTACAATTGTGAAGCCAAAGGATTTTCGATAGCTTTTCTGGTGTGGTATTCCCTTGAAAATAATTTCCTTAAATCCGGAGATTTTAATTTTTCCTCCAGACTGTTTTTTTAATCCTGGAAGTCGGAATCTTGATTAAAATTTTGCGTCCTAAATGCCTGTAAATAATGAGGTAAAAACAGGAATCCTTTAAGCGGGAACTAAGCTTAAATCCGATACTTACAAAAAATGCGTTTTTAGCATTGGGCAGCATTTATTTTTTTACGCAGCACTACGTCCTGACTCAATCCCAAAAATCCATTTTTTAATGAGCTAGAGTTTGTGTGATGCAGGCTGGGCACACCTTTGAGAAAGAATTGGTTAAGCAAGTGTTATCCTTTAGTAGCTGCCAGTGACGGTCTTTTTCTCTTTTTAAGTCGATTTTGATAAAGAGAAATTGGTAAGAATCAGACAGTTAAAGTGTATAATAACTACGTACGCCTTGTACTACAAAGCTATTATAGATTATAATAACAAATATCTGTGAAATGCTTTGAATTCGTATCCTGAACAATATATTTGGAGTCACGTCTTGCTTCACGAATCGTTAACCAAATATTCTGTACTCCATGAAAAAATTGCTACTTGTAGGATTGTTACTTACTCCGGTAATTGGTTTTGCTCAATTGAAGATTGGCAACAATCCAGCTACAATTGATCCCTCGTCGATTCTGGAATTGGAAAATCCGAATAAAGCTTTGTATATGACTCGGGTCAGTCTTACGAGCACCTCGGATGTTACCACAGTGCCAGCTCCAAAGGCAGGTATGATGGTGTACAATACCAACACGACAATAACGGCAACGAATCCAGTTTATTTATCTAGTGGAGTTGGCGTGTATTATTTTGATGGTACAGGTTGGGTCTATGCAGGAACTAATCTTGCCGGTAACAATTTTTGGAATATCAATGGGAATAACAACGTTGCTGATGGCGTGAATTTCTTGGGTACCACCAATAATGTAGCCTTAAATTTCAGGGTATTTAATCAAAAAGCAGGTCGCATTGATCTTTCCGGGAATGCCATTTATGGTTATCAGGCTGGATCGACTATGGCGACTGGAGGAACTCTGGATAATACTTTAATTGGTTCCAGTGCTGGCGCTGCAACTACTACAGGGATAAAAAATACCGGAGTAGGTTCTCAAGCACTTCAAAACAACGGCATTGGTTACAATAATGTAGGTGTCGGCTACCGCGCTGGCGCAGACTTAGCCGATTTGCATGATAATACTTATCTCGGTTACAATACAAACGCTACAAATATTGGCATTACAAATGCTACGGCTATTGGCTCTGGGACCCAAATTACCCAAAGTAATAGTGTAATTTTAGGAAATAATGCAAGTGTTGGAATTGGGAATAATGCACCGACAAATAAATTGCATGTAACAGGAACGGATCCACTTCGTTTAGAGACACTGACTTCAAATCCGGTTATTCCCACGAACGAACAAGTAGTCACTGTTGATAATACTGGGGTGCTTCATCGCAGTCCCTTTGCCGCAGTGATTAGTCCCATCACGGCTAGCAACGGTTTGACGCGGAATGTAAATGATATTCAATTGGGAGGAACACTTTCAACTGCAACGAACATTACAACTGCAGGATATGATTTGAGTCTTACAGGCACCGGTAATTTGAATGTAGCGAACGATGTTAATACAAAGAATCTCAATGCTACCGGCAACGCTGGAGTAACAGGCACAACTACCACAGGAGCCTTAACTGTGACCAATAATGCTACTGTGGGTGGGACATTAGCAGTAACAGGTGTAACAACAACAAATGGTATTACTAATACAGGAAATATTGGAACGGGCACATTGGCGACCACATCAGGTGCAACGGTAGGCTCAACCTTGGGCGTGACTGGTGCTACAACAACCACTGGCATTACGAATACAGGGAACATTGGAACAGACGGGCTGAACGTGACCAATAATACAACTACAGGAACTTTAAATGCGGGAGCATCTACTCTGGGCAATACGACAACAGGTACCCTCGGTGCTGGTAACACAGCAATCACCGGTACATTGAGCGCAGGTGCCTCCACATTGGGTAATACGACAACAGGAATTCTCGGTGCAGGCGCTACTACAATTACTGGCGGAGCCACAACAGATGCACTTAAATTCTCCACACAGCCCACTACCGGTACATCAACAAATAACCTGTTGAATATTACTACAGTCGGTGTTGTAGAGCAAGTATCCCCAGCATCATTAGTATCAGCGGGGATTCAGGCAGAGAATGGAACATCAATTAGCGGTGGCAAAGTTCGTTTGGGCGGGAATGCCTTGATAACCCCAACCACAATAGCTACGGATGGCACAAATACATTAGTTGTAAATAGTACAGGGGTAGGAGGCAGCAGCGTAGAAGCGAACCAGGGATTGAACGTATTAGCGACTTCGGTAAATGATGGCACAGCGAAAGCGGTAGCGTTACGTGGTCGGATAGCTCAAACAGGTGGAGCAATAGATCAAGCACGCGGTGTGAGTGGTGCAGCCACCATAACAGGAGGGTCAATTACAACGACAGCAACCGGCGGTTACTTCAATACGAATATAAAGAACACAACCTTACCAAATGATGTAATGGTAACCGGAGTCGCAGCAGACGCGGAAGCAACTGGAGCAAACAGCTTGGGAACAGGCAACACTTTAGCAGGTGCTCGGTTCGGAGGTGATGCGACTCAGAGTGCAGGTGCGAAGAGTGCGGGTGTTGTTTCAACAGCGGTAGGATCAGGCGCAGCCAATGTAGGTGTGGCAACGAGTGCAGGTATGAATGCAGCGGCGTTGAATAGCCGTTTAAATAGTTTACCGGCAACAACAAATGCAGCACTCGTAGCGTACAATCCGGGATCAGGAACTCAAGATTATGCAGCGATTACGGATGGTAAAGTACAGATGCTGAATACACCGGCAGGATCTTCAGCAGATGATATTGTAACCATAGACCCAACAACTAACGTAGTACATCGTACAGGTTTGTCAACTTTGGGCGGTTTGATAACCGCGGATAATGGTCTGAATAAGAGCAGCGCGAATAATGTACAATTGGGTGGTGGCTTAGTTAAGCAAACGA
>JBDTKK010000383.1:0-9927 GCA_039935335.1 Chitinophagaceae bacterium | reverse complement strand
AGCTGCTGAATGTATTCGCCCAAATCCGTCTCCACACTTTCAATTCCTTCTTGTTCTAGAAAAGCATTCAAGTGAATTTCCTCTGTCACCATGCTCTTGCTTTTCACCACTTGTTTCGCATTTTTCTCGCGGCAAATGGCCAGTACGGCTTCGTTGGCTTCTAGTGCGTCGTTTGCCCAAATTACTTTGCCGCCACGTGCTATAAATTCTTGTTCAAATTGCTCCAGATAGCGGTCAAGGTTTTCCAGTGCACGCCATTTGATGTTTTTGGATTTGCGTCGCGCCAGTTCTAAATCTGAAAATTGTTGCTTGCCTTTCACGACAGAGTCATCGTATTTCTGGATGTTGAAGGACAGTTTTCGCTTGTGCTCCAAGTCCTGCGTTTTCACTTCGCTTTTGGCCAGAAAGATGCTTTTGTTGGTTTCTTTTTTAGACAAGGTGCAAAGGGGTTTTTATTTAGAATGAAATCGCCGACCGCTGCAAATTTAGTCAATCCATTTAGGACGTGTTTTTGAAGAACGGAAACGCTCGGGCTTTGCTGCGTGAGCGATTGCAGCGCAAATCCTTTTTTCGCCTATTTGCGTGTTTTGATATAGAGGCAAGGCTTGGAGGCGAAAAAAGATTGGAGCGGAAAGCGCGACGCTGGCTGTCCGGCAACGAAGCTTGAGCTTAGGATGCCGTAAATGGGCAGCCAGGGACACGCCCAAAAAAAACTCCGAAGCAGAAACTTCGGAGCTTTTCAAAACTGTATGTTGTAGAACATTATTTTCTTCCACCTGGTCCGCCTGGGCGGCTACCACCCGAGCCACCACCGGTACCTGTACGTTGACGTCCTGCACCACCTGGACCACCTGTGCCGGTACGGCTGCGGCCTACGCCACCACCGCTTCCTGGAGCACGGCGACGGTCGCCACGTCCTTTACCTTCTGAGTCTTCATCGCCCATGCGGAGTGCATTGTCCTTATCGGTATGCTCCTCAGCGTGATGGCTATCATCTTCGCCAGCCTCCTTAGCAGATGCACGCTCTTGAAGGCCTTCAATAATGGCAGCCGTCAGGTAGTTCACGATGATGGCGATGCTCTTAGTAGCGTCATCATTGGAAGGCACGGCGAAGTCAACTTTTGAAGGGTCACTATTGGTGTCCACCATCGCGATGGTAGTGATACCAAGGCGCTTTGCCTCGGCCAATGCGATGTGCTCGTGGGTGATATCTACGATGAAAAGAGCAGCCGGAGTACGACCCATTTGAGCGATACCGCCCAATACTTTTTCCATTTTTTCTTTACCGCGAGTGAGGGTAAGGCGCTCCTTTTTAGTAACGCTATCCATCGTTCCATCCTGCAGCATTTTTTCAATGGTCTGCATCTTCTTCACGCTCTTGCGGATGGTTTGGAAGTTGGTGAGCATACCACCCAACCAACGTTCTGTAACGTAGGGCATGTTCACTTTTGCAGCCGCTTCAGAAACGATTTCTTTAGCTTGCTTTTTGGTGGCAACGAACATAATTTTCTTGCCGCTTTTTGCCATTTGGCGCATAGCCGCAGCACTTTCCTGAAGACCTTCTATGGTGCGATTCAGGTCAATGATATGAATGCCATTCTTTTCAGCAAAGATGTAAGGCAGCATCTTTGGGTTCCATTTTTTCTTGAGGTGACCAAAGTGTACGCCGGCTTCGAGAAGTTGCTGATGAAGGCTTTTATTTTCTTCCATGGTGGAGATGTATTTTGAAGTATTGAGTAGAGGAGAAAGGTTTTTGTACGAAGATTTTGTCTTACTACAAATGGTCTTTCTACCGGATTAACGTTTGCTGAACTGGAATGAACGACGGGCTTTAGCCTTACCGAATTTCTTACGCTCAACCATACGGCTATCGCGGCGCATCAATCCTTCCTTTTTAAGAGCTGGACGATATTCCGGATTGATTTCGCAAAGCACGCGGGCGATACCCAATTTGATGGCTTCGGCTTGTCCTTTTGGACCGCCGCCGCCAACGTTTACCACTACGTCAAGAGTGCCTTCAACCCCTTCCAGCGTTTTCATGGGCAATTCAATTTGATTTTGAAGGTAAATGAGGGGGAAATATTCTTTGTATTCACGGCCATTTACGGTAATGTTGCCCGTACCTTTTGTGACGTACACACGGGCTACAGCCTCTTTCCGGCGACCCACTGCGTTGATTTGTTTTTCCATTTTATTCGGGGAATGATGTTAGGATAATGTTTGTGGAGAAAGCTTGAAGTAGAAGTTTGATTTTAGTGCTGGAATTAGTACTTGCGTCTCTATACTTTCTACTTTTGTCTTGATACTTTCTACTTGATACTATTTAAGGTCTTTCGGTTGCTGTGCAGTATGAGGATGTTCAGCACCTTCGTACACGAAAAGCTTCTTGTACATTGCGCGGCCTAAGCGGTTTTTAGGGAGCATACCTTTTACGGCAATTTCCACTACTTTATTAGGACGGCGAGCTACGAGGCTCTCTGCTTTTTCGGTTCTCTGACCACCGGGATAACCGGTATAGGTCATGTACTCCTTGTCTGCCATTTTGTTGCCGGTAAGGACAATTTTACCGCTGTTGATTACGATAACATTATCGCCACAATCAAAATGGGGAGTATAATAAGCTTTGTTTTTGCCACGAAGTACGTGCGCAATACGGGTGGCCATGCGGCCGAGTGTAAGGCCGGTTGCATCCACTACATACCAATCGCGCTTCACGATTTTTTCGTTGGCCGATTGTGTTTTGAAACTAAGGTGTCGCATTGTTAATGATGTTGACGTTCGTCCCATTTATTTGCCTGAAAAAATCCTTTTTTTGGCAATGGGAGCGCAAAGGTAAGTAGATGCGTGCTAAATCACCAACAATTTCATTAAAAATATTTTTTCGTGACCAAAATTAGGCTGATAATCAGGGCAATTATCGCCACAATATTTTTTTGGGTGGTCATCAGTACGTTTCTATTGTTCGAAGGAATGGGGAGATTTCGAGTTTTGTCGGGATAGGGTAAATCGAAGGTGGAATTTGGTTTTATTTTTGCTGTTTTAGAAAGCTATTGTTAATAGTGCGGAAAGCTTTTGTTACCTTTTTTTAAAAAAAATTTTGCGAAATGTTATTGACGCTATAATTTCACGCCAAAATTCACGCTTTTTATTTCACGCACAGTACTCTCCATTTAACTGTTTAAATGATTTCAATCTCAGGCTTATGAAAAGAATTCTGACCTCGCTATTTATCTTAATGGCCATGGCGAGCGCACAACTCAGCTTCGCACAAACGCATGTAGCGAGCGGCCGCGTCCTCGGGGACGATGACCAAGGTATTATCAATGCCGGAGTATCTGTAAAAGGTACGACGCTTGGGACGGTAACGGATTTTGACGGCAACTACAAAATCAATGTGCCAGATGATGCGAGAACATTAGTTATTCAGGCTACAGGTTACGCTAAACAAGAAGTGACTGCCGCTGCTGGAAGTAGGGTTGTAAAAATGGTACGGGAGGCCACCTCTTTGAGAGAAACCGTTGTCACAGCTTTGGGCATTACCCGGGAAAAGCGGAGCTTGGGCTATACGCAAACTACGGTGAGTTCTGCTGATATTGAAAGATCCGGCGACCAGAATACGATTGAAGCACTCGCAGGGAAATCAGCAGGAATTTTAGTAACCGGAAGTGGTGGTACACCGGGAGCATCTTCACAAATTATTTTGCGTGGAAATGGGAACATGAATGGAGTGGTTTCTCAGCCGCTTTTTGTGGTAGATGGGATTCCAATTGATAATGGAACCAGCCAGCCAGTTGCGGGAGATTATCCCTACGATCAAAATCTAACTGGGGTAAATGAATCCAACCGTGGTATTGACTTGAATCCGAACGATATTGAAAGCGTATCTATCTTGCGTGGCCCCGCCGCTGCTGCTCTTTATGGTATTAACGGTGGCAACGGTGCAATCATAATTACCACTAAAAAAGGTCGTTTCGGTAAAGGAGCTAAGAAATTGGGTGTTGATTTTAGTTCAACATTGGAATATGATAAGGTTAGTAATTTGCCTGCTGTTCAAAATGTTTTTGTGCAAGGTACGGGTGGTAAGTACTCTACCTCTACTAATCAAAGCTTTGGTCCACGTGCTGACACAAGCAATATTCCTATTTATGATAAGTACAAGAATTTCTTCAATACAGGAGTTGCTTATACAAACAATCTTGGCTTGTCCTGGGGAACAGAAAATTCAACTTTTAGAATCGGATTAGGAAATACTAAGAATACTGGAGTTGTGCCCAACTCTCAATTGAATCGCACTACAGTAAACTTTAGGGCAGAAAGCAAGCTTGCTGATTATCTGAGTGTTGGCGGTGATTTTAATTATACTAATACCGCCGGTAAGCGTGTTCAAAACGGAAGTAATCTTGGTGGTATCATGCTTACGCTGCTTAGAGCACCAATCAATTATAATGTTTTAGATTATCAAGATGCTCTTGGCAACGAAACACAATATTTTAGTGCTTATGACAATCCACTCTTTTCCGCCAATCGTAATCCTTACACAGATGTCACCAATCGTGTATTTGGGAATATTCATGCGGCACTAACTCTTGCAAAAGGCTTGACATTAACTAATCGTTTGGGTGTGGATCAAATAAGCACCAATGCCAAGCAGATTTTTGATATTTCCTCGGTAGCTGATGATAATAACGATGGAGCAGGTCAAATAAATTTGTATAACTCTTCAAGTATGAGTATTTACAATGACTTGATTTTGAATTATGACCACAAACTATCTAAAGATGTGGACTTGTCTGGCCTACTAGGCTTTAACTATACCTATGATGGAAGCCAAAGCACCTTCTCTCGGGGAAGGAATATACAGATACCTGGAATTTACCAGTTGAGCAACACAAATGATTTATATGCTAGTAGCTTAGAAGGCTATAGTCGGGGACAAGGAGCTTTTGGACAAGTTACTTTAGGGTATAAATCACAATTATACCTTACTGCAACTGGCAGAAACGACTGGACTTCATCTTATGGCAGAAACGGTCAGAGTTTTTTCTATCCAAATGCAGATTTAGCTTGGATATTTACCGATGTACTTCCTAAGAATTCTATATTAAATTATGGAAAGATTAGAGCGGCCTATGCTGATGCAGGAACAGGTCCGGTGGGCTACTTGAACCATATCACGTTTACCCAACCGTTCATCACCGATGGTTATACTAACGGTGTAGGATTCCCATATTTAGGTAATCAAGGCTTTGGACCGAGCAATACTTTGACTGATGTAAATATCAAACCACAACATGTACAAAGTAAGGAAATTGGCTTGGAGCTTAGAATGTTCCATAATCGCGTCACCTTCGAAGCGACAGGATATTATCAATTGACACTTGATAATATCATTCCATTACCAATTGCTCCTTCCACTGGTTTTAGTGCTTATTATACCAATGGTGGTACTAGCCAAAATAAAGGGATTGAGTTGGCGTTGAGTATCGATGTTCTAAAATCCAAAGATTTTAAATGGAGTGTTTATGGTAACTTCACGATGGATCGTTCTAAAGTATTGTCCATCAATCCTCAAGTATCCAATATCCCAATTGGGAATGGATTTTCTGATATAGGGTCTTATTCTATTGTTGGCCAACCTGTTGGTGTATTTTATGGTACTGCTTGGGAGCGTGATTCAACATCGGGTAAAATTTTGGTTGATGCGAATGGAAAGGCCAAAGTTTCAGCAGAATCTAAAGTCATTGGCAACCCAAATCCAGATTGGACAATGGGGATTGGAAGTAATTTCTCCTACAAAGGTCTTAGCTTCTCCTTCCTTTGGGATATTCGTCATGGTGGTGATGTTTGGAACGGTACTTGGGCTCGTCTAAATCGCTTGGGTGTTGGTGCCGAGACCGTTAATCGCGATCAGACTTACACAATTGATGGAATTTATGCGCCAGGTACGCCAAAGGCCGGTCAGATTAATAGTACACCCGTAACAGGCAATTACTATTATACTACTTTCCAAGGAGACGGCGGTAATTTTGCCGTGGAGAATTCTCTTCAAGACGGTGGATGGGTACGATTGCGTTCGGTGAACTTGAGTTATCGCTTCACGTTCAACAAAACAACGACACACAATTTCTTCGATTATCTTGAAGTTGGATTTACGGGAAAGAATCTCCTGTTGTTTACAGACTATAAAGGTGTCGATCCGGAAACAAGCTTGACTGGTGCTACTTCTGCATTCCGTGGTTATGATTATTTTAACAACCCGGGAGTTAAATCTTATCTCATTAACGTAAAGCTAGGACTGTAATCATTTAGAATCATTCATTATTTATGAAAAAAATCGCAATAGTAGCGGCTTTAGCAGTAACGCTTTTCGGCTGCAGAGGAAAGGATAACTTGTTCGTCAACCCTAACAGCCCTGTGTTGGGTACGTCGGCAACCATGCTCACGGAGATTGAAGTGGCAACAATCAATTCTTTCGAAGGTGACATTAATAGAACTGGATCTATCTACATCCAGCATCATGTGGGGACAAACCTTGGCCAAGGTCAAGAAGCTCAGGAATACGCTATTACGCAACTGGAGCAAGACAATAACTGGACGCAGCTTTATGCGACCATGAACAACTGTAAGCTGTTGAAAGAGAACTTTGGTGCTACACGTCCTTATTATGACGGCATTACTTCTATCTTAATGGCCATGAATCTGGGATTGCTCACGGATACTTATGGCGATGCTCCCTATTCGGAATCACTCGTTGGCGATGTCAATTTGTACCCTAAGTTTGATCCACAAGAGTCAATATATGTTGCTATTCAGGGGCTTTTGGATGATGCCATCACAAAGCTTGCAACCGCTCCAGCCGATAATTTGGAAACACCCGGTGCTGATATGATTTACGCCGGCGATCCTGCTATGTGGACTAAGGCTGCATATACCTTGAAGGCTCGCTATTTGAATCGTTTAAGTAACAAGCCGGGCTATGATAAGGCCGCTGTGCTTGACGCATTGAGCAAAGGAATTTCTTCTTCAGATGGAGACGCTATGGGGCCACATGATGCAGCAAGTGGTCAAAATCAGTGGTACGCCTTCCAAAATGCTAGGACTAATTATCTTGTTGCATGTGAAACATTGGTAGATTCTATGCAATTGCGTCCGAATGACCTCCGCCTTTACTATTATTTTGATAGCACAGGTTTCGGAGGTGTGGTGGGCAGTCCTGTTGCGGCTACTACAACTTCTGCCAGCCCGTTTGGAGCTTACCTTGCAGGTGGAGCGGCAACTCCTACTCCGTTAGTCACCTATACCGAAGCTAAGTTCATTGAAGCCGAAGTGAAGGCGCGTATGGGTGATGCTTCTACGGCAACCACACTCAATGATGCAATTCAAGCCTCAGCGGCGAAAGTAACGGGCGGTGTCTATAATGGTGTCAATATCGCAACTTATACTGCCGCCACTGCTACATTAAGTCGGGTTATGTACGAGAAGTGGATTGCGATGTACGGACAAACCGAAGCTTATAGCGACTATAGGAGAACCGGTGTTCCTAAATTGATTCCAAATCCTGAAGCTGCACTACCCACAATTCCAGGACGTTTCCCTATGTCCCAACAGGAACGCACTTCCAATCCAAACACCATTTCTTTACCTGTAACGACACCAGTTTGGTGGGCTCAATAATTCAAAAACCTTCAATAGAATAAAATGAAGAAAGTTATCCTACCGATTCTTGGCCTCTTGCTCGCCAATGTATCCTTTGCCCAGTTGAGCGGCATTGGTATTCATTTTGGTGCCAATGATTTTTACGGCCCACAAACTGGAAAGTATTTTACAGATACTAAGTACACGCTGACAAACAATATCGAAACGAATGTAATCGACACGAGCAGCAAAAAGACTTTCCGGTATCATCCTTTTGTCCGCGTCACTTACTGGCACTCTATCGGAAAGCATTTTGACGTAAACCTAGGTCTATCGGCAGGGAATGTTGATTACCCTTCAGCAAGCAAGGATGCGGACTATATAGCTCGCCGCAAATACGGCGCAACAAAGGATATTTCACTTTTACTGGAACTTGACGCGCGATTTAACTACAATATTCTGGATAAGGCGGCATACATCTGCTCTCCCTACCTTTTTGCAGGTATTTCAGGTAGCCACCATCCCATCTATTTTGGAGCTACGATTCCGCTTGGAGCAGGTTTAAACTTCAATCTTAGCAAAGACCATAACTTGTTTTTGAACTTGGAGACAGCCTACAAAGTTGCGGCTTCCAGTCACGACCAAAACCACCTCCAACATTCAATTGGATTCGTTTATTGGTACAAGGCAGGTTATCGGGAGCCAAAAGCGGAAGTTCTTTCTCCAGAGGTCTTAGGTGCAATAACGCAAGTCAAAGACATGGACGGAGACGGCATAGAAGATGCTGTTGATAAATGCCCAACTATTCCTGGAGAAGCTCGGTTTGACGGTTGTCCAGATACTGACGGCGATGGCATTGGTGATGCAGATGATCAATGTCCACTAGTTGCGGGTTTAGCGCAATTTCATGGTTGCCCCGATTCTGACAATGACGGCATTCCAGACAACATAGACAAGTGTCCCTATGCAGCAGGTCCTGCTGATCGTGGTGGTTGCCCTGTTCCAGACCGTGATGGTGATGGTTTTCCTGATGATGTAGATCGTTGCCCCGATGTCTATTCCAAAACAAACGGTGGTTGCCCTGAAGTTCGTAGCGATGTGATTATGCTAGTGGATAAAGCGGCAAAAGCAATCTTCTTTGAATCCGGAAAGGCTACCATTAAGAAGATTTCTTACAAATCTCTCGATATTGTTGCGAATATTTTGAAAGGAGATGCCACACTCTTTGCAGATGTTGAAGGCCATACAGACAACGTGAAACCAAAGTCTTATACTAATATGGAACTTTCTCAAAGGCGGGCTGATGCTGTAAGGGATTACCTTATTGCAAAAGGCATCAGTGCTGATAGAATCACCGCGAAGGGCTTTGGCGAAACCCAGCCTGTTGCCAGCAACGATACAGCTCCTGGTCGTGCGCAAAATCGGCGCACTCTAATCAAACTTAGGAACTATATCAAGTAGAGGATATTTTTTAATTTTGTAAAGGCCGGTTCAATTTTTTGAATCGGCCTTTTTATGATAAGAAACTATGTCTCGCTGGCCATTAAAGAAAGCATACTTCTGGGAAACTGCACCCTTCTTTAGGTTGCTCCTTCCTCTTGTACTTGGAATCGTTAGCTACGATTTTCAGTGGTTGCCATTTGTTAGCTTTCCAGAGGCTTGCATTGGGCTAATAATATCTTTTATTGTAATACTTATTTTAGGATATAAGCGTGAGCAAAGCTCCGTTTATAGAACGGGGTTTTCAATAGCTTTGGGAATATTTTTCTTTTTGGTAGGGTGGTCTCTATATGCTGCCAACGATAGTGTGCGGAGATCTGATTATTTTGGCAACCGCTTGGATATCAACGCGGTGAATTTGGCTCGTGTAGTGTCTGCGAAAAAGACAAGGGCAACAAATAGGTACGAACTTGAATTATTAGCAACAGTATCCCCTCAAGTAACAACTATTTCGGGCAAAGCATTTTTGTACGTTTTTAAACACGCTGATACGCCAGGTTTTGACGCAGGAGATACGATTCTTATTCCTTCAAAGTGGCAAGCAATTACCAATTCGGGTAACCCATTCGCCTTTTCTAATGTAGCTTTTCAACGAAGAAATAACATAGATTTCCAGCAGTTTGTTAGCCCTAACCAAGTATTCCTTGCAGGAAAGGCAGATGTTTCAAAACAGAGTTTCATTGCTACGATACACAACTTTTGCGACAGCCAGTTGGCGCATTATGTAGGCAATCAATCTGCTCTTGGTTTGCTTCGGGCCATGCTGTTGGGTGATGAACAAGGCTTTGACCC
>JBDTKK010000382.1:0-6597 GCA_039935335.1 Chitinophagaceae bacterium | reverse complement strand
ATGAAAACGAACGATTCCATTGTCAAAAACAAGCTTACCGTCGATGTAAGTTTGACTTGGATTCCATTCCTCTAAATCAGGAAGTACGATAAAGTCCGCGGCATCGCCCTCCCGCAGCAAACCGACGGGGAGCGCGTAATGCAAGACCGGATTTACACACGCCGCCCATAAGACATCAAACAGCTCATAACCTTTTACCAGTGCACGTTTCACCAATTGATTGATGTGGCCTTCTACCAAATCATCGGGGTGTTTATCATCACTACAAAGCATCAACTTTTCAGGATGAATGTTGAATAAAGGATGCAGTGCTTCGAAATTCTTGGCTGCACTACCTTCCCGAATAAGGATGTGCATTCCAGCGGCAATTTTATCCAAAGCCTCATCAAGCGTCGTGCATTCGTGGTCGGTGCTGATACCTGCATTTGCATACCGAATCGCGGCTTCGCCGCGAAGCCCAGGCGCATGACCATCGACAGGTTTACCGATTTTCTCAGCGGCTGCAATCTTCGCCCAAACTTCCTCGTCCCCATTTAGCACTCCCGGATAATTCATCATTTCCGAGAGGTACCAGATATCTTCAGAATGTAGCAAATCTGCTACCACAGCGGCATCGAGCGTAGCTCCTGCCGATTCAAAACTAGTAGCAGGCACGCAGGAAGGCGCACCAAAGAAGCATTTAAAAGGTACTGACTTCGCATTTTCAATCATCCAATTCACACCTTCAAGGCCGCAAACATTGGCTATTTCATGTGGGTCAGAAACAGTGGCAACAGTGCCGTGCTGCACCGCCAATTGCGCAAAGGTTGCTGGAGAAAGCATCGAGCTTTCGATGTGTACATGGGCATCTACAAGCCCTGGAAGGATGTATTGAGTTGGCGCTACAGAGACCTCTCTAATTTCAACAACTTTGCCGCTAGCCACACGGATTTCTACTGGATAAATGCGGCGCTGATGGAGGTCAATTAATTGTCCTAAAATGGAGAATGGGCTCATGTTCTTTCTTCTTAAAAATCTCTCAAATGCTTTATCGGCAACACTTCTAGCGAATTCGTGCCACCAAGGTATCTACCATCTGTCGGTTTCGTTTGTCTTGGATAGCAGCGTATAAGTCGTCCTTTTCCTGTTGGGTAAGGTGAAAGTTGAGCTTCGCTGTTTTGTCTGGCTTCTGCGAAACGTAGGTCAAGTTGATAAACCGCATTTTACCTTTAAAAATATCGGGAATATAGTCCTTCAAATAGCTCTGGAAATAGCTCTGGAAGGGTTCCCATTTATTCTGAATTACGAAGAGCGGATCACCCAACATAGCACCAAGATTATCTTGTGTAGAAGGCGGCAGTACATCATATTCCTTCGTATCGCGGATTTGCAGCCAAATCACTTCGCTAGTATTAGCCTCAAGCCAGTCGCGGAATACATGCAACCAACGGGATGCTATTTCTGCCCCGAAGTTGTCGCGAAGTCCTGCATCCATCACATTCATCTCTGGTACACAAGGAAGCTTCACTACCGGCAAAACAAAAGGGAATGTGGCATTCATTCTTAAGGCAGATACTAACCGTAAATTGTAGGGGTCTTGATTTTTAAAAAAGCTGGCGAAATCAATCGCATCGATTGGCGGTGTCAGGGAATCTGATAATGCATAGGATGGTTGGGTAAGGTAGGCAACCGGAAGTGAGGAAATCATCAATTTCCGGCCATCATTTGCGATGGTGGCATTGATGACCATTTGTGGAATAAGCGCATTCTTTTCGGCAGTTTTAAAATCAGCAAGAGAGCCCGCCAGCATGCCTTCAGTGTTGTGAATCAGTTCTTGTTCCATCGCATATCCACGGTCTTTGGAATAGGCATAGTGAGCGAGTTTTACTTTGTTGAAAGGCGAAATAAAATCCACTGCGGCGAAGGAAAAAACGATGGCATTGAGTAGGTCTTTACCAATGTCATCCTGGTATTTTTTATCATAGGAATTTGCAATCCTTCCTTCAATTTTTCGGAGTTGAATACTTCGCCAATCTGCCGCACCAATCATTCCACCTGAAGCGCCGCTCAATAAAGCCGCTCGCTGAAAAAGCTTACCACCGGTAGCACTATCTGCATATTGCAAAGCCCGTAAAGTCCAGTAAGCTGAACGGCTTCCACCACCACTGACAGTAATTAAAACCAAAGGTGGTTTCGCTTCCGGCTGCCGAGCTTTCCAAGCCTCAAGATGTGTGATACCCAGAGCTTTGTCTTCCTCAAATTTTTGCTTTGTAAAGATTGATTTTAGGTTTTCGTAGTCATACACCGGAACTTGGTTTGCTGGACTACGATAGTTGATGCCAAAGGCCGTTGAGCGGAAGTCCACAATCTTATGCTTTACCAGCCAAGCGATACTGAGGATGAACAGGAACCAACCAATTACTTCCCAGCTTTTCAGGAAATATTTTACGGCACCCACTATGCCCAGCGTCACAGCAAAAAGAATCAGGAAGCCTGCACCTGCCGGGATACGGAGGATTGGCTGATCCATAAAGGCACCCAAAAGCAAAAGCAGGGTTAGGGCAAATGCTGTAGCCGTTACCGCATTTCTATGATGCCTACGGAGGATGATAGCCAACAAGCGCGGATGGTATTTTTCCAGCCCATCAAGGTGTTCAATTCGAAAGGTTTCAGTAAGAAAAGTATCCGCCTGAATCATATCAAATTCAGAATCTAGCGCATCGTAGGGAATGATTTCGCGGAGCAAAGTAGGGTTGGTAATCTTCCCCAAAACCGATTTGAGTAGATCTCTTCCTACTCTAAAAAAATAGGCGAAGGACACAAAAATCATCGACAAAAATCCGATATAGAATCCTGCCTGAAGCAGTACAATTTCGCCCCATCCTGTGCCTTCCTCTCGCCGCTGAAAATGCACACAAGAAATGGTGTAGAAGACAAAAAATAGTAGGGGAATGATGGAGTTGTTGATGCAATATTTCAGAAAAGCTTGTCTGGTAGCGCCAATAAAAGGCATTCGTTTGCTATGAATAATGAAGGTGGTGATGTGCCAGGCCATGATAAAAATGCCCATCGACGCACCGAGCAAGGCCATGCTTACAAAATTAATCCGACCCAAATATTCGGGAGCGAGAAACAAGGTATTGGCACCAAAATGCGAAGCGAATTTCCCCTGAATAGTCAAGAAAATAATGACCCAAAACGCCAGCAAGAGCTGGTATTTCCGCCCATGCAGCAAGAGCAACTGTATCGGCAAGAAGCGATAGAAGCTGCGAAATTTTCTGGTGATAATTGCCCGGTTCAAGTCGGCGTTAAAATACGAAGTTCCTTGCGGTTACCAAGGGAATAGCATTATAAATAAAGGCGGATTAAATACTTATGAATACCCTTTGGATTGTGCCCTTAACAAAAATACGGCGTGAGGAGCTTTGCCAAAATATTGCTACAGCCTCCCCGTCTTTGCCGCATCAACTGTCGGCGCAGTCGGCTTTTGAAAATCAGCAAGATGCTCTTTCTCTAAGCCCGGAGCGACCAAGTGAAGCGGGAGATTTTCAGGAAGAAATTCAACCTTTTTATTTAACCAATAAGCTGAAGCGAGGTACTGCGGCTGCGGATAATAAATGAACAAGCAAGTGCCTCCTTTTATGGTATTGATAATAGGTTGGGCCACTTCCGGAGCCAATGCAGGACATCCCCAAGAACGCCCCAATCTACCTTGTTCGGCGATATTTTCTTTACTTACATAATTGGCGGCATGAACCACAATCCCACGATCTAAAGCGGCATCATTGTAGCCATTGTCCATGCCATTGAGGCGGAGAGAATTCCCATGCTGACCTTGATAAGTATCTGCGGTGACGTAAAAACCAATGGAGCTGGCATGGGTGCCATTTTTATTAGAAAAAGTGGTGGCAAAGTCCTCGCCGGAACCTTGGCCGTGGGCGACGTAGGTATTGAACCGAACGCTTTTTGCTTTCAAATCTATCACCCAAAGTCGGGGTTGAGTGGAAGATTCCGAGAAATCGGCAATGCTCAAAATTTCGCGGTCGTTGTCGAGTTTCCCGGCAGATTGAAGGTTTAAATAACCCCGCATAGCCTTGTCAAAAACCTCGGCGCTCAATCTTTTTGCACCTTTAAAGTCGATAGATTTATAAACATCGCTAATGTATTCCTTCACTTTAGTGGGCGAATTGGAAACAACTGCTGCATCAGCAGCATGTTTTAATGCGGATGCCGAGAGTTGAATTAAGGCACAAAGACTAAGAACTGATAGGCACAACGCAAGCTTCTTCAATTTCATAAGCAGTTTTAAATCCGAGATAAATTGTGGGGTACAATGGCAAGAAAACCACTGTGGAAGCAATAAAGGTAAAAAAAGTAGCCCAGCCCACAATCAAACGATTCCGCAATTAACTCCCACTTAACCGCATTTGAGAATAGTGGGGCGTTACCGCCTCGCTTGCAGCTTTCACCTTTTCAAGGCTTAACCGACGAAGGAAAATACCATAAATTATAGGCAATGAATACAGTCTCACTTTTCCTCTAAAGTCCGAAGCCATCCTTGAACTAAAATTGCCGTGCTACCTTTGCGCGTCTTTCACATAAAAAAACTGATTTTATCATGAGCAAAGAAGTGTATGTAATTTCCGCTGTCCGCACACCAATTGGTAGCTGGGGCGGTTCTTTAAAAGATTTTTCGGCAACCAAGTTGGGTGCCCTCGCCATCAAAGGTGCTTTGGAAAAAGCAGGCGTTGATGGAGCAATTGTGGACGAAGTATTTATGGGTTGCGTGTTGCAAGCCAATCTTGGTCAAGCGCCTGCTCGTCAGGCTGCAAAGTTCGCCGGGTTAAAGGACGAGGTCATTTGTACGACCATCAACAAGGTTTGTGCCTCTGGAATGAAGTCTATTTCGCTCGGAGCGCAGGCAATTCTGCTTGGCGATGCTGAAGTGGTAGTTGCCGGCGGCATGGAGAGTATGACCAACGTGCCTTTCTATAACAACAATCAACGTTGGGGCAGCAAGTATGGCAATACCACTTTGGTGGATGGATTGGCTAAAGACGGGCTATGGGATGTTTACAATGATTATGCTATGGGAACTGCTGCGGAGCTTTGCGCCAGCGAGTGTGGCATTACCCGCGAAGATCAGGACAATTTTGCCATTGAAAGCTATAAACGTAGTCAGGCTGCGGTTTCCGAAGGTCGATTTGCGGAGGAAATTATTAAGGTAGAAATTCCACAGCGCTCTGGCGAGCCGAAGATTTTCGACAAAGATGAAGAGCCTTTCAACGTAAAATTTGACAAGATTCCTGGCTTGAAATCTCCTTTCAAGAAAGATGGTAGCGTGACAGCGGCCAATGCTTCTACCATGAATGATGGTGCTGCTGCACTAGTGTTGATGAGTAAGGAAAAGGCGGAGTCTTTGGGACTGAAACCAATCGCTAAAATCCGTGCTTATGCAGATGTTGAGCAAGCTCCTGAATGGTTTACCACAACGCCTTCAGCGGCTATTCCTAAAGCTTTGAAAAAAGCAGGACTTGAGGTAAAGGATGTTGACTATTTCGAAATGAATGAAGCATTCAGCGTGGTGGGTGTTGAGAATACACGTCGCTTGAAAGTAAGCCCAGATAAGGTGAATGTGAATGGCGGTGCTGTGGCACTTGGACATCCATTGGGTTGTAGTGGTGCGCGAATTGTTGTTACGTTAATCCACATCTTGAAGCAAAATGGCGGCAAGATTGGTGCGGCTGGTATTTGCAATGGCGGCGGCGGTGGTAGCGCGATGGTCGTAGAATTGGTATAAATATTCCGGCATATGCCGTGTAGTCCGTCAATGTGCTACTTGTATTTCTTTGGAAATGCAGGAGTATGTTGGCGGATTTTTTTTTGGGATTTCTAGTTCTAAATCAAGTAACGTAATTGGGTGGGATAGACGTTTTGCTATGGGATAAAAATTCGACACCAAGCGTTCCTACGGAACGCGCAAACTCCCTCTAAAGGTTTCTACCAAACCTTCGTCCCTACGGGACTTCCAGCTAATGAGCTTCGCACAGTTCTACTGTAATTCTACCCCCTATGGGATTGACCGAATTCCATCCCTTCGGGATTACCCGCCGTTAAAGAACTAAGAGCAATTTCCGAAGCCTTACACCACCGCTATCTCCACAAAATCCTTAGCCTGAAAGTATTGCTGCGCAAGGGTTTGAAGCTCTTCAGGGGTGATAGATTTATAGATCGCAACATTGGTATAGAAATGCGCGTCGTCCAGATTATTGAGGATGAGCGAACGCCAGCGTTGCAGGATTTGGAACGGCCCGTCGAGATCTCCAAGTAAACCTCCAAGCAAATAGTTCTTGACCAGCAAAAGCTCTTCAGCTTCAGCAGGCTGGTCGCAGAGCAAAGCCATTTCTTTATAAATCTCCATGATGGCCGGCTCCATGACATCTCGACCGACTTCCGTTTGGATCGTCAAAGCGCCGGCGTGCAAGCGCGGTTGCAGCGTACTGTGAATACCGTAAGTATAGCCTTTCTCCTCACGGATATTACTCATCAATCTCGAACCGAAATAGCCACCAAACAGTGTGTTTAGAATGACCATTTTTGGAAAGTCTGGATGATGGT
>JBDTKK010000381.1:0-14275 GCA_039935335.1 Chitinophagaceae bacterium | reverse complement strand
TGCCGGAGGAGGACCAAGATCTACTCCAAGTTGCCCCCGGACAAATCGCTGTAACCCTTATCCCACGCGGCTTTAATTCTTCCCGTAGGTTTTCTGAAAAACCTAAAAGTGCGTATTTACTTATACTGTAGGCTCCGCCATTGGGATATGCTTTTAGACTGGCGACAGAGCAAATATTAAAAATGGAACTCCCAGATTTCATGCAGGTATGCAAGGCTCGGGTAAGGTGATAAGCACTGAAGAGATTGACGGTCATCGTGTCCTCCAATTGTCCTTCGGGTTCCTCCATCAGTGCTCCCGGATGAAAAACGCCTGCATTATTTACCAACACGTCAATCCTCGGAAAAGCAGCTTTTACCTTTTCTGAAAAATGTAAGACTTCTACTTTTTTAGAAAAATCGGCAACCACAATTAGAACTTCAGCTAGGGGGAAAGCCTTGCTCCACGCGGATTGTAGCGCTGTCAATTCATCTTCATTTCTCGAACAAATAGCCACTGAAAAACCTTCCTGCAAAAGCTTTTCTGAAATGGCACGTCCAATGCCATGCGTAGCACCACTGATTACCGCGGTTTTAATTTCCTTACTCATGGCTCAATTTAGGCAGTTCGGACTAATGGTCTGAATTTCTGCTGTGGCAAGGGCGTTGGATATTATAGTGGAGCCTCATCTGAATAGAGTGAGTGCCTCTCCTATTGTGATTACTTCTTCACAAAACCCTCCAACAATTTTTGCCTTTTGCCTTTTGCCTTTTGCTTTTTGCTTTTTGCCTTTTGCTTTTTGCCTTTTGCTTTTTGCCTTTTGCCTTTTGCCTTTTGCTTTTGCCTTTTGCTTTTGCCTTTTGCCTTCGCCAAGCTAAACCCTCCAAGATTTTTTGCATTTTGCCTTTTGAATTAGTCCCGCTCCCCCCACATCTTTTTACCTTCGCGCCATTCTAAAAAAACAATCATCAATACTCATGGAATTCCGTACCGAAAAGGACACGATGGGAAAAGTGCAAGTACCTGCCACAGCTTATTACGGCGCACAAACGCAACGTTCTATCGACAATTTTAAAATTGCCCAAGACACGAACAGGATGCCGAAGGAAATCATCCGCGCCTTCGCCTACTTGAAAAAAGCTGCGGCTATTACCAATAAGGAATTGGGTGTGCTCCCCGAAGAAAAATCCAAACTCATTGGCCAAGTCTGCGACGAGATTTTGGAAGGAAAACTGTACAATGAATTCCCGCTGGTAGTGTGGCAAACTGGTTCCGGCACGCAAAGCAATATGAACGTGAACGAGGTGGTTGCCTATCGTGCACACGTGCTCAACGGCGGCTCTTTGATGGACGAAAAAAAAGTGCTGAATCCTAACGACGATGTCAACAAAAGCCAGTCGAGCAACGATACTTTCCCGACCGCCATGCACATCGCTGCGTACAAGATGTTGGTGGATACTACGATTCCCGGCGTCACCAAATTGCGCGATACGCTTGCTGCAAAAAGTAAGGAGTTTATGAACGTGGTGAAAATTGGCCGCACACATTTTATGGACGCTACTCCGCTTACTGTTGGACAAGAATTGAGCGGTTATACAAGTCAATTGACGCACGGACTGAAAGCCTTAAACAACACGCTGGCGCACCTTTCAGAGCTTGCCTTAGGCGGAACTGCGGTAGGTACCGGCCTAAATACACCCATAGGTTATTCCGAAAAAGTAGCGGAGAATATTGCGAAGATTACTGGACTTCCATTCATTACCGCCGAGAATAAATTTGAGTCGCTTGCTGCACATGATGCGATTGTAGAAACGCATGGCGCTTTGAAAATGATTGCGGTCAGCCTGATGAAAATTGCGAACGATATTCGAATGTTGTCTTCTGGGCCGCGTGCAGGCATTGGTGAGTTGCACATTCCCGATAATGAACCCGGTTCTTCCATCATGCCCGGCAAAGTGAACCCGACACAATGCGAAGCTTTGACCATGATTGCAGCGCAAGTGATGGGTAATGATGTGGCTATTTCTATTGGTGGCAGCAACGGTCAATTCGAGTTGAACGTGTTCAAGCCAATGATGATTTTCAACTTCCTCCATAGTGCAAGATTGATTGGCGAAGGCTGCGTTTCTTTTAATGATAAATGTGCTGCTGGCCTTGAACCAATCGAGCAAAACATTGCGGCGCACGTGTCTAATTCCTTGATGCTGGTCACTGCGCTGAATCCAAAAATTGGGTATTACAACGCTGCAGCAATTGCCCAAGATGCGCATAAACGCGGCATTACTTTGAAGCAAGCGGCTGTGGAATATTCTTTGAAAGGACTCGATTTCGAGCACATGACCGAAGCTCAATTTGACGAATGGGTTCGTCCGGAAATGATGGTGGGTACTTTACCTTCATAAAAAACAATACAATAATGAGAAAACTAAAACTTCAGATACAGATTTCGATTGACGGCTTTGTGGCGCGCCCCAATGGTATGCTTGATTGGATGACATTTATCCCGGATGAGCAGCAAATGCAGTATGTCAACGACTTTACCGATGCTGGCGACACCATTTTGCTTGGCCGGAAAATGGCAGATGGTTTTGTGAATTTTTGGACAAGCGTTGTGCTTAATGGGCAGGAAAGTCCTAAATACGATTTTGCTAGAAAAATGGTGGATACGCCGAAGATTGTGTTCACGAAAACGCTGGACGAATCTCCTTGGGCAAATACAGTTTTGGCGAAAGGGGATTTGGTGGAAGAAGTCAAAACTTTGAAAGCGCAAGAAGGTAAGGATATCATTGTTTATGGCGGTGTCAGCTTTGTTTCTTCATTGATAAAGGCAGATTTGATAGACGAATATCACCTCTTTGTGAATCCAGTGATGATTGGCAAAGGGCTTCGGATTTTCGATGAGATTGGCAACACCAGAAAATTACAATTGGAGAATGCAACTGGGTTTACGAACGGCGTAGCGGTGCTTTTTTATGGGAGAGTGAGGTAGTTTTTTATTCCATTAAAATAGAAAAAAGAGTGAAATCTGTTTTTGAATCAGCGACACAAAAGGAATTGCTTGAAAGAATTAATTCTCTTGAAGCGAGTAGTCTTGCTCAATGGGGGAAAATGAATGTGGCGCAGATGATGCGGCATTGTGCGAAATGGGACGAAATGGCTTTAGGAAAGGTCGAATATAACCAATCTCTTTTAGGGAAGTTGGTAGGCAAGTTCGCTTTGAAAAATATGATGAAAGACAAGCCGGTAAAGAAAAACCTGCCCAGCGTGCCTTCGTTTATAATGACTGGAAGTTTTGATTTTTTGCAAGAAAAAGCAAATTGGATTGCCTTAATAAAAGAATATGAACATGCTACAACCGATGGGTTTATCCATCCATTTTTTGGAAAGTTGACAAAGGAGGTTGCGGGACAGATGGCGTATAAGCATGATGATCACCATCTTCGGCAGTTCAATGTTTGATGGCCTGTTTTGAGTTGGTATATAATAGTCTTTTGTACTATCGTAATTGATACTTTGTTTTTAAATACAACAAAAATGACTCCGCTTTTGCGGAGCCATTCTATAATCTTCAATTAAGCTCAATGATGGGTAATCTGATTGCTGTTTCTGTTTTCTTGTCTGTTAAGTTTGTTTTGTTCTGCTTTTGTAATATGCCCATGGTCGTGATGTGCCATGTTCCTTTCCTCACGGCGGATGTGCCTGTCATTATGATGTAGCCTAGCAGCCTCGGCGAGACTCATTTGGCCACTTGCTTCTTTGTGATCAATTCTCCTATTCTGGTTAGAGAGTCGGTGATTTACTTCTCCGCGTCTGGAGTGTGGTGCTTGTGCAGAGGCAGCAACTGATGCTCCTAACAATAGTGCAACCACGGCAATTGAAATTTTCATGCTTTTTTTTTTGTTTTTTAGTGTGAACGATAACGTTTGGACACAATTGTTAAGCAAGGGTTTAAAATATACTAAATATTACATCCGTTTCGAAGAATTTTGGTTGTTCAGAATCAATTTGAACCTGAGGAATTTGGTTATGCCTATATGTCTTTCTATAAGCCCAAATCAATGTCTCACAACAATCCTCTTCGTGAGCCGTTCTCCATCATTTGTACGAATTTTCATCACATAAACACCATTAGCCAAACCCGCAGAACTGACTTGAAATCCATCATTCAAAAATGAACTGGAAGCGACGCAGTTCCCAATTGCATTGAGCAGTTTGTAAGAGCCGGATAATGGTTTAGTGAATTTTACGGTGAAAAAAGTAGGAGTAGGATTTGGGAAGATGCTGACGCGGTCTAAGCCAAACGGGACAATGCTGGTAGCTGAATTTGTAATCACAAATTGCGCTTTCACAGGATGATGGTCTGAAGTGTTTGCCCAGGAATACGATTTGTAAATCTGCACACTGTTTGAGACGAAATAGGGTACTACCTCGTTGCTTACTATCATATGGTCTATCATGTTGTTGTATCCAATAACAGAACCAATATTGAGTCGGGAATAAGGCAGTGTAACAGCTTTATAATTAATAGAATCACTTAACATGTAGCTGTAATTGCTGATTGTAGAATTGGTGCAAATGGTGGTGTCAAAATCATCATTAAAATCGCCCAGAAGAATAATACGATCACTCGGATAGTAGGTGTCTAAAGTATCTTTCAATTCATGGCAGCCATTAATTCTCCGAGTGCAGGCACCTGCATCGGGACAACAAGCCGCGTGGATGATCACAAAATGGAAAGCGCTCCAGTTGTTGTCTGCTCCTTTCACATCGCAATGCACTAGAAACGGGAATCTGCCATAAAAACTATTGCTCGCCGTGGCACTTGTTTTCATCAATGGTCGTACCTGTACGTTCGCAACCATAGATTTTCTGTAGATAAAGCCATATTTCAAAGACGCAGGATAGGCAGCATTGTTGGTATCGTTTACATTGTAGCCGCCACCATAATAAGAATAGTAATAGCCGAAATTTCCATTAAGATTGTTCGCAAGCCATTTGAAGGAATCAACATTCACCACTTCCTCACAGGCATAAATGTCCGCACCTATTTGGTTCATTACATTCTTAATGTTGGTAGCTTGATGGTGCTGGCTGGTATCTCCACCAAATTCGTGGAGGTTCCAAGTAACCACATCAAGGGTGTCGTTATAGGTTTGAGCTTCACTTTTTGGAGTAAAAGCAAGGAGGAAAATACTTAGGAATAGGGTAATGGTATGAGGCATGCTTTATGGGTTAATGGGAATTTAATCACCAAGAAGCCGTTTGTAGGCCAGATAGCGCTATTATCCAACCGAATCATAGAAATTTTGAAACGCCTATCTAATAACTGATCAAGCTAGAATAAGAGAACCGACGATTTTTTTTAGGTATTTTGCAATTGTATTTTTATCCAAACTGATTTTTCAGTATGCTGATGAATAACAACGCGCGACATCCACCTACGGTGAGTTTTGTTGCAGCCTGAGACTGCTTGGGCTAACAGGCAGAAGTAAACTACGCTATCATCTGAAAGCCGGTTTGATAGCGCCTTTCAGATTATCTGTTATGTGGAAGGAAGCAGCGAATTGTCGAACTGTTTTAGGCAGGACTTGCTGCTGTTAGAGCATTTGTTTACGAGCATTTAAAAATTTTATTGTTGTCGGCTTTTAGCCTATTCAACTAATACAAGCTGATTAATGTTGTAAATAGCCTCTAATAACGTTAGGCTTTGACTCTTTGTCTGATAAAACCTTTCTTCCATTCTCTCGATGGAGAAATGCAAAAATCCCAAGTGCTCAATCTGCTCTTTGTTCCCTTCGATAAACTCTTTTAGCTTACTCGTAACAACCATCAAATTTTCCTCCGACTGAATAGCGATATTTGAGATGGTATCAAGCAATCTGTTCTCTAAAGAATTGAATTCATCTTGCTTGAATGCCGACTGCTTAGAAAGCGCTAGGAGCTTTATTAGAATTGGTAGTGCCTGAATATCTGTTATTGACTCAAAGCCTGCGCCATTGTGAATATAGTCATCGTCCGGCGCACCTGTTTTCAGCAGATGTTCAGCATAGAATTCCAAGCCTTTCAAATCATGCAATCGCATAAGGTATTTAGAAGCAAGAATGCGGTCTTCTAGGTTATTAACCACATCATTCATTATGCCATTTAGATGCGTGATTACTTCGGCCGCCAGAGAGACTTTAGGGATGATAAGCCTCATGATATTCCAATGAAAATTTGTAAGGCCGCCTTTTTTAATCACTTTGAATAAGGAGCCATCATCTTTTGTTGCTTCAAGAAATTGCTTTGCAACCTCGTCCCGGGTATAAACACTCCTTTGCTCATTTCCTAACTCACATAGAATAGCGGAATAAGCACTCCTAAGATGCTTAGACAGAGCATACACAGCATTATTCTTCCAAATCTCGTCAACTGGTAAATCAACTTGAAGATTAGCTGTCACTCGCTTCTTCAGGCTACTGATATCAACAAAGTTTTCAAGCGTGTTGATAATGGAATAATGTCTCTCTTGCTGTTCGCGTTCATTATCCCAAAACAGGGTGAAGTCAAGCGCCTTAATTTTTGGAATACTGAACCTAAATCGCTTAATAAAGTACCAGCAGGTTGCGGTCTTCAAATTCCAACTCGTACTCGTTTTACTAGTAACTCGAATAGCATTTGGAATGTCAAGTAGAGGCAGCGTCTTATCTACCCAATTCTTCAAATACGTTCTCTGCTCATCACTAATAGCCTCCTGTATGCCTTTTATTTTCTCGTAGATTTCATTTACACGATAGTCTTCAAACTTCTCCCCATTATCCATCCATTGCGTAATCTGATTTAACGTAACAGTTCGGTTTCTTGTCCAATCCCATAAAATTCGCGTTACGCTTTCAGGGTGAAATTCTTTTTCGCTAAATTTCTTTCTGTTTAATTGATACATCTCCTCAGAAGAAATCTCCTCTTCACCAAAAGAGTTGAAAACTGAAATGACTGCTTGCTTTAGCGCATCTGCGTCGAACAATAGGTCAAACGACTTTTGCTCTCTTTCTAATCGCAGCGATTCATAATCTACTGCTGTGGGACGTTGTAACAAAGGACCTCCTAATTCCTTTGTTACACTTTCCAATCGATGCAACAAATGAGGTACAGCTTCATTCTGCCTCACATGAAAAAGAAGCAGGTTGTGCAGGTATGTGAGGTCATTGTTCGTAAAATTTCTTTCGGTGTACTGTTTCAGATAAGCATCCAGTATTGATTCATCAATTAATAAGGCCAGCAACTCCTCTTTTTCATACGCTCCGAAATCTGTGCTTTGAAATATGGCAAAGAATCCCTCCTGCTTTGTTTTTGTCTCTTCAAAGAATGGAAGTACCAGCTTTGCTGTCTTATTGTCGTAGATCCGGCCTAAGTATTTATAAAAAGCGAGCACCGCATTAAAAACATCTTTGTCTACCTTATAAAATTTGGAAGCTTTTTCTACTAATCCGTTCAACAATTCTTCCCAATCAAAAGAGCGCCCATAGTCATTGTTCTTGTCGTTTGTAAAGAATTCAAACACCCTGATAATTGACTCCGAACTGCTGACTTTCGTAAGCGCATTTCTTAGCAGCATACCCTCATCCCCAAGAGAGATACGTTCTCTATCGTCATCCTCACGCTTTGCTTGAACTGCAAACCCTTCGAGGAAGTAATCTATGTAATTGTCAATAAAGTCAGACTCAATAAGCACGCGATACATTCCTGACCTAATATATTGATTGGTTCGATTCTGATATCGCTGAAATACCTGTTCAATTTTCACCTCGTCTTCCAACTTGAGATGGCCTAATGCAGATAGGAGCTCATAAATCACATAGGTATCAGTCTCAGTTTCTAGCACGCCAATAACTAGGTCAATAACCTCGTCATACTTCGCAGTGCTAAGCTGCTCAAAGTCCATTCGCTCCACTAGGCTAATGGCATTCAGTAGGTGCCTTTTCTGACCTGATGCATTCCCAATCTCACTGAGTAGAAAATCAAGCGTCTCCTCAGATTGTGCAAACTGCGCGAGTTGCTTTGCATCGAATTTGTTGGAGCGAAGCCAGATATCCTCCTTTTTATAGAAAGCGTAGATTTTCTGGAAAATCTGAAACCGTAGGTCATGTGGAATTCTATCCCGCTCAAATTTTACAATGATTTCACGGTCAATCTGCAAAAGCCAGTTAACGAGCGCATTCTTTTCCTTTTCATCTGCAATACTTGTCCAAAAGGAAAGCGTGTTTACCCAAGAGGGGTTAACTGTTGTATGGCTCGGCGCAAATGAGATGAATTTTTTTACCGTCTCAAAAGGTTTTGACGAAAGCGCCTTTGCGGCCAGATACTCTTGCAGATTATTGTGCTCAAATGCCCATTCGATTTTATCCCCTTCTTGCTTCTTTACTAGTCCGGTGATGTACTTTAGGTCGTCGTAATTTTTGGCACTTACCGCTTCTCGGACTTCGTCATCGCCTAGGTAATTCCTTCCCAGACTCTCCATTACAAGTGCTAACCGCTCCATCTCTTTCACTAGCTCATTTCTTTTTGCAGTCTGTTGTGTAAGCTCTTTGAAATGTTCCTTGTCTAGACTAATTTTTGTAGTCAAATACTCGCGAAAAACATTGGCCCTGCTGACATTTAGACTTCCGGTTTCTAAGAAGTGCCGTATTAATATCTCCAGAAAGAAAGGCTTGCTAATTAAATCAAGGTACCCGTTGGAATAAGCTTCGTGAACGAATGCCTCTCCATCTACCGCATGAACTTCTTTTAAGTACTGGGTTATTTGGTAGATAGAAATATCGTTCAGCTTATAGGGCTTAAATCCGAGTAGCGTTCCAGGTGCGTGCTTTGCAGGCATCTCATAAAAGTTTGTCCTTGCTGATACAACCACCCTTATATCAGGATGTGATTCGACAAAATTTTGAACGTTGCTTAAAGCGATTTGAAAGTAGGGCCGCTCAACTTCATCCAATCCGTCCAGAAACACCACCAGTAAAATGTCATCAATTCCTCCCCATCCTTTAGGAAGAAAATCTTCTATAGAGCCGCCAGTATAGGTATTAAGCCGTTTAAAGACAGGAATGAATGGCGTGCCTTCGTCCTTGAAATGAAGCGCAGCTTGCTGTAGCTCGATTGATTTCCCTACACCTGCATCTGCAAGGAGTATAATGCGCTTTTGTGTCGGAATCGTGTTTAGTAAAGTGTGCTTAGGCGTATCGTTGTCGTCAATGAGCCGCATGATTTTAGCTCCCTTTTCCTCGTGTACTATAGGCTGAGTGTAGCGAGGAATATAGTACGATAGCTGGGTAAAAGTATCTTCAATTCCTGCTAAAAAATTTTGCCCAGGCGTCGCACTATTTGTGTGCGTGTCACTAATAAAAGAGATAGCATCCTTTTTCTGCTCAACTTGTACTTTCTTCCAAAGTTCTAAGCCATGAGTGTTTAGTTCTCCTTGTACGGATGTCTGGAATTTTTCGGTAGTAAAATCATTGGGCCATCCATGTTTTCTAATCCCTTCTTTAAATCTCAATACAAGCCTCATCTGTTCGGCCTCTTCCGAAGTCTTCGGTATATTTATTGGTTCTAAAAAGTAGAAGGATACACTAATAGAGTCCCTGTCTTTCGTCAAGCGTTCATAGGCCTCATAATACTCTTGCTCAGTACCTGAATTGTATTTCTCACCGGTCTCTGGATTAACTTCTTCTGTAGGCGTGCCAAACCTTGACCGCAGAATGCCGATGTAAAAATCATAGCCCTTAATCCAATCATTAATCTGTGCCTGAGCAGGTGTACCCATTAAACCAGTCTTATCCCTCCAGTATTTGACATGAAACCTAATCGGGCAATCCGCTTTTTCATAGTTACGATTTAACTCCTCACACGCGTCTTTGATGAGTTGAACCTCATGCTCAACCTCGCTTGTACAGGAGACAAATACTTGCACTTCGGTTAGCCCATTTCTCATACCGAGGGTTAATAAGTCAGTTAAGTGCGAATATAGTGAGTGGAGAATAATTGCGAGGCTGGCATTACCCAAAACTCAGCATAGACTAAAGCAACTCTGGCAACGGCTTCAGATTGGGCATGGTATGCAGTTAAAGATTGCCACTGTGGTAAGCTGGCAAAAATGCCTTTTTTCAATTGATGCTAAGCGTCGAAAACTGCTCCAAGGGCGGTTTTCGATAACTTGTGAAAGCACGCGGACTCGAACCTTTAGGAAAGTCAAACTGAAAATTGGTCAATGTGGCAAATTAGCTCCATTTTTCATACCCGCATTCTGATTCTTGAAGCGTTACTTTTAAGCTGTTGCATTCCGCCAGCCAGCATTTTATCAATATCGTCCTTCTTGTAATAGCCATTGTTGTTCTTATACACGCGGTTTTCATCACACTTCTTGGCAAATTGAGTTCTACCCAAGTTGCAGTAAATAAGCGCCTCTTCCGGCTTCAGGAAGGGCTTAAAGCAGATTGCAATAGCCCTCATGGTTAGTTGTTCGTCTCGATTAATCATTTTTTATGTGTTTTCTGTTTTTATTGATAATTGATTGATGAATTAGAGAAACCTATTCTTCTCCACAACCGGTTTATGATCCTCAATCTTGATGATAATATCCATGTCATGTGAGTAATCCAAACCACCTCTTGCACTCCCCGCTTTCGTAGCATGGAAGATGCAGATAAAACATGTCTGCGGGTTGTTGAGAAACAACTCCCGCAATGATTCACGACTCATTGAACGGTCGCTAACGCTGTCAATTACAATGAAGGTGTAGCCCTCAAAAGAAGAGGGCATTGAACCCTTAAACTCAAGCCCATCCACCTTATCAGCTCCCCGGTCAATCACTTTCTTCTGCATGGAAAGCGAGATACCTTCTTCCAATGCGATATAGGCAATTTTACCTTTTTTAAGCGCCGCGAGGTCTTTACAAAACTCTATCACGAATGAGCTCTTGCCACTGTAAGGCTTCCCAAAGACCATCATGTGAAATCCTACTGCCGGATCTCCAACAACAGCCTTAAAGCGGCCATTATAGCCAATTGTATTGAAGCGCATCTGAGCCAGTTCTCTAGCACTTACTGTTTCATTAGGAACGCTTGCTACTGGCATAACCGAGGTGATTTGTTGTGTGTATGCCATAGGGTTTTTAGGTGCAACCTCGACATTTCCCAACCCGTTTATTGCATGAGTTTCCGAATGAGAATTAGCCAATCTCATCTCCAGAATATCAAGGTCAGAAAGGCGGTTAATCTGCTCGGGCATATCACCCTCTATCCCTGCTATTCCCATGAACTTTTTTTTTGAGGGTGGATGGTTGAGAACCGCCATAGACAACTCTCCCCGGCGAATGAGGCTATGCGCAATTTCGAAGCACAGACTTGGCACAACCGTCTGCCGAAAAGCCTTTTTCAGCGTGGAATCCGAAAGGTTTTTTACACCTTCCTCACGAAGCAAGCGAATGATAGCTCCCTCACCGCTGCCCGCAACAATACTGCCAAGGCCACTTCCCCCCGCAACAACAGCGCCAAGACCCTGAAGTGAAGCCGATGGGATGTCAATTGTCTTTTCTTTTCCTTCCAGATAAGCGCTTAAGGATTTCATGGCGGGTGCTAACTGCTTCAGATACACATCCTCTTTCGGAATTTGTTCTAGAGCAGCTTCCATTTTCTTATGCAACGCCGCAGCCTTTGCTTTATCGTAAGCTTTACCACTCATTGCAATGAACGATTTCAGGAGCTTTACACTCGTACGTACTTCTTCCCCTTGCGCAATTTGTTTGTAATGAGCCAGAGAAGATGCATCGATTTCAATCTTGGCACTGTCACCCATCGTCGTCGCCAGCTTGATTAGCTCGGTCTGCATCTTCTCAATCTCTCGATAGGCGGGACTACCGTTTCTGATTCGTTGCTCGGTAATCGCCTTTTGCAAGCCATGCGTCAGCGATAATACTTGGTCACGGGTTTTTACTTTGCCATGGAGCATTGCATAACGTTTAATGAAAGCAGTCGCCGTCGGGATAAAAACGACCTGATTCGCCATTGGCAGTTCCAGAACAGCCGCCGCTTTCGTTTTTTCGCTTTGTTTTTTTTGCGACACGCCTGAACTTTTAGAGCCTTTGATTTCGTTGAAAATAGTAAGCAATGAAAAAGAATAATTGACAGCGTCGCCGCCGACCTTGTCAACAATAATCTTGTTGCCTTTTACATGCGCACTGCCCCCACCACCACTGCTCCCGAGCAACGATTTTCTGATACTATCCAGTGAATCTCCGCGCAGCACGTAAGGCCGAATCAACGCGATGGCAATATCGCGAGCCTGCTTATCACTCAGACTTTCGGGAACATTGGTCGTAGTTTTCTTTGCTTTTGGTTCAGACTTCTGGTTCGGCTTACTGCTATTTGCCTCCGCAGGCGCAGCAGCAAACTTGTCGATGTAGCCAAAGTATTTTTCTACCACGCGGCGAACATCCTCATCGGAATGAAAAATCTTCCAATCGCCTTTTGCTGCATCCGGAATCAAAGTCTCATGCGTCTTCTTTAGTGAAGCTGGGACTGCGTTCCAGTCAATATTTTTAGTGCTATCGTAGTAATTAGCTGTCGTAATCATTTTTGCTAGGGATTGTCTAAATATTTTTTTGTTGGTGTTTTTATGCGGCCATTTCAAGCTCCATTTCCATCTCCATTTCCAGTTCTATGGCAAGGGCGCGGAGTCGTACATCTTGCAAACCGCTTTTGATGCTTTCCATTTCTTTCGGTGCTGGTGATGGAAGCTTTATTGCATAATGGCGGTGAGCGCTGTCAGCGCTTTGTGCCTGTGCATTCACGCTCGCCATCATGTGCCTTGCTACCGGAACTGTTCCTGGGTGCTTCGTGCCAATGAGGGATAGGAAATCGTTTATTTTACTGGCCTCCACATAGCTCACCATTTTGTCCGATTGCTTCTCCCAGATGCCATTGCTCACCAATTCATGCAGGTCTCTGTCCATGTAGATGCCGCCACCACCCTGCTTTGAAGCAGGCACATAAAGCTTGTATCGTTGGCCGTATTCGCGGGCGATGATGAGGCCGTTGCTGCATTTAATGTTAGCGCCCGACTGCATGGAGCGGATAATGTCACCCGCCTTTGAGATGGGTACAGACACCTTATCGCCGCCACTGCCTTTTTCATCAGGGTTCCAGCTTTCCGGCATCAGTAAGCCTTTCTCATTGCCACCAGCGAGGGTGGTGTAATCAATTAGGCGGCCTTTGAAAGTGCCCAATGCTTGCAAGAGATTACCAGTAATGATGTAGCGTTTCTTCCGTGCTGCCTGACTGTTTGCAACTGCGTCTTCCCATGTATCATGCAGGTCGTTTTGATTTGCCCTAAGCGAGTAGCTCGCAGAAAGTATTGGGCTAATCTGCAAGTGCATGGATGCAGGCAGCTCCAGGTACTTCATGCCATTGGCAATCGCAAAGCGAAGCTTCACCGCACTCGGCGCAAAAGGATTCGCCTTTCTCCGGTCAATGTTGAAGCCAAGAAAGACGGTGAGGATATTCTCAATCCCCATGCCCATCACCGCAAGCGGGTAGGCGCAGATACGTCCGGGATAGAAGAACTTGAAGTATTGTGACAGCGATTGTTCAATGTTCCTGCTCTTCTGCCGAACCTTTGCTACGGCTGCTTTTGCTCCTTCCTCTACGGCTGACTTCTGCTCCTGCATGGCAAGCTGCCGCTCATCTTCATCTTCAATCCGCTGAATGCTTTTGAGAGAGGCAACATCTGAAAGCAGGCGCTCATACTTCAGTTCCAGAGTGGCAAGCTCTTCATTTAATCTCCCTTCATTGTGGCGGCGGAATTCATCAGCCAGCTCCTTTTGAAGCTCTTGCGCCTCTCGGCCAGCAAGCGATTCCTTCAGGATATTGGACAGCTCAGTTGAGGTGTAAGGCTTGCGCAGCACATTTGCGTCCACTAATTCCAAATTTACATTCTCTCCGAACGGCGAGCCACCACCGGTGCCTACGCATATCACGCTGCTGCGCACCGTCTCTGCTTGAAGATTCATCGCCTCCAATTCCAAATCATATTCGCCAGCCTGTTTCAAGTAATCAATGAGGTCGTTGTAGCGGCTGCTGATTTCATCGTAAAAAACCTTTTGCATTTCTGTAGAAAGCACGGCTACGCGGCCTGATACTTTTTGTGCCGCATTCTCAATTGTTGCCTCGCTATTGCTATCCTCACCACTATCGTTCAGTTTCAAGGGGTCGTCTAAAAGCTCATTCAGTTCCAGATTATCCATGAGATACTCCTTCACAACGCGGTCTCC
>JBDTKK010000380.1:0-6607 GCA_039935335.1 Chitinophagaceae bacterium | reverse complement strand
TTTGCCCGTGCACGAGACAAGGAAAATAAAGAGCTGGACACCTACAAATTTTACATCAACTCGCTGTATGTAGCCATGACCCGCGCGGTGCGCAATCTGTATGTGGTGGAGCAGGCTACAAAGCATCCTCTTTTGCAATTGCTCGGCTTGGTGAAGCTGAAGGAACAAACATCGCTGAAGGAAGCAAAATCTTCGCTGGACGACTGGAAGCTCGAGGCACGCAAGCTGGAACTACAAGGCAAGAAAGAGCAGAGCGATGCTGTGAAACAGCTCATTGCAAAGCAGGAGCACAAAGTGGTCTTAACTGATGAAGAGTTGGCGCAGTTAAAAACAGATGCGCTGAACCCCGAGCACTTCAACAACCAAGCGAAGAAAAAGCTGTTTGCCTATGCAATCTCAACGTCCGACCATGGCATTTTACACCAACTTGAAGCCCATAAATTCCCTGATGCACGAAAGTATTTTGAGAAGCTAGACCGGGAATTTAATCTCTACGCTGCCGATTGCCTTGCAGACAAGATTGATGCGAAGAACCGGTATATCGTGCAGCATGGTGTGAATTTCAAAAATTCATTTGGGGCCAATGGCCTTTTCCCCAGTGTGGCCGGAGGCGCATTGAAAAGTCTGAAGTTCCTCACGGAGGCGGGGGCGGACAGGCTGGCACGCGACAATCAAAGCATTACTCCATTGCAATATGCTATAATGGTTTATTCTGCGGAAACCATGACCCAGCATTTTTTAAAAAAGAAAAGTGATTCCTTTAAACCGCGTTTCGATGTCCGATTCTTTGGCCCTGTCTATAATATGCTTAGGACACATACACTCGCCATTGAGGCGGAAAACCGATTTATTAGGATTGGAAGCCACACGATGGAATATTTCCTACTAAATTTTGTGGCTGGAATGATTAATTACATCGTTGATGTCAAGTCGGACATCGCCCGCAAACAGTTCGAAAAGTTAGACACACCTTGGGCGAGGGAAACACTTGCACAAGAACTGCATAGCTTTCAGCTAGGCCTCTCGATGGACGATATCATGCAATTTATCGAATTGATTCCTAACACTATCTTGCCGGATTTTCGGAAGAAACGAACCTATGTAAATTCCATACTTTCTAAGAATGAAGTCAACGGCAATGATCCGTACAATCGCAAATTATTCAAGCGGATGGCGCGGGGCATTTATCGAGTTAATCCAGGATTGAGGTTGGTGTCGTATTAAAAAGGCTTCGGTCAGCGTCTCCGAGCAAGCCCTAATTAGGCTTTTCAACTCCTGGTGTTTTGCGCCCTCCTGGCCTCCCTCCGTCTTCGGCGAAACGAGTCTTTGAGGAAGTTCATAACATAATCATTTAGTTGCCAATTGGTATGTGACAACTTAATGGTTATTGAAAGTTCCCAAATTCCAAACGCAAATCAGACTCACAAACTAAATCAAACTTTGTTGAACAACTCAACACCGATTCCAATACAAAAAGGCCATCCGCAATGCGAACAGCCTTCAATAAACTTCTATAATTTAAACCCTTAGATGCGGAAGTGAGAGAATGCTTTGTTAGCCTCAGCCATACGGTGCGTATCTTCTTTTCTTTTCACTGCGCCACCTTCACCTTTGCTGGCTGCAATGATTTCGTTGGCCAATTTATCAGCGATGGTCTTACCATTACGCTCGCGGCTAAAACGAATCAACCACTTCATAGAAAGGCTGATTTTGCGATCAGGTCGAACTTCAGAAGGAATCTGGAAAGTAGCACCACCAATACGGCGGCTACGCACTTCTACACCTGGGGTAACGTTAACCAAAGCGCGTTTCCAGACTTCATAACCTTCTTCGCTGGTCATCTGGGTAACCTTATCGAGGGCATTGTAAAAGGCAGTGAGTACTACACTTTTGTTGCCGCCAATCATTAGGCAGTTTACGAATCTTGTCACCATCTTATCCTTGTATTTAGGATCTGGTGCGAGGGGGAGCTTTTTAGCTTGTGCTTTTCTCATTGTTAATAGCGAAAACCGGGCGAACCGGAATTTTTGAATTCTTGATTATTAATGCTGAGTAGGGATGTTGAAATGCTTTCGTCTTTCTACTTTCTACTTTCGTCTAAGTACTAAGTACTAAATACTATCTACTAATTACTATCTACTTCTTCTTAGCCTTTTCGCGCTTAGTTCCGTATTTAGAACGGCTTTGCTTACGATCTTTCACGCCTGCAGTGTCCAAGGCACCACGTACAATGTGGTAACGAACACCGGGAAGATCCTTCACACGACCACCGCGAATCAACACGATACTGTGCTCCTGAAGGTTGTGACCCTCACCTGGAATGTAGGCAATGACTTCAATCTTATTGGTAAGGCGCACCTTAGCTACTTTACGCAGCGCCGAGTTTGGCTTTTTAGGAGTAGTGGTATAAACACGGGTACATACACCGCGGCGTTGTGGGCAGGAGTCCAGGGCGCGGGATTTACTCTTAAGTTCAATCTGCGTGCGACCTTTACGAACAAGTTGCTGAATAGTAGGCATTCGGAAAACCTTTTCTTATTTTTATTATTGGGAGCGCAAAAGTAAGGTGGTTTTCTTTAACCGTGAGGACTTTTCTTCCTTTTATTTCTAAAAATTCCTAAATCGGTCTTAGAATTTGTAAACAAAGCTAAAAGCCATTACTTCTTTTATCTGCCACCAACCAAGACTTGTTCCGGGTTCATTTTTATCTACTGGAAGGCCAGTAACAGGGTCAGGATAAGTGCTCTGGTAAGGCTGGTCGTTATCATAGATAGCAGTCAGAGAAAGGTTTAGGTTGATATATTTGCTGACCTTAATAGAAATAAGGTTATCCCAGTAGATGTTGATATTGCCGGGGTTATTCTTCTTTACAAGTACCGAGCCCGTACTGTCATATCTGTTCTTTGCGAGGTAGTTAGAATACAAGTCTAAGCTTGTCTTGAATTTGATATTAGGCGTGATGTCATGCACATATCTGCCGGAAAAATAAGCGCCCAATTCTAGACGGGAAGTCTTCCCATAAGGTACACCATAAGCACCTGCTGGATCGCGAAGTGTATAGACTTTATCCACCAAAGTATAGCGCAGTGCAAGTGGAGAGAGGAACAGAGAAATATCACTACCCTTCCGATATTCCATACCCGCAGCCAGCGTCAAATAGGCCGGTGAAAGGAAGTTGGAAGTAGAAGTTTTTTGAAAATCGGGCAGAGTATAATCATAGCCCTTGGTAAACTGTGATTTGAAGTTGAACAAGCCTGTGAAATAGATGTTCTTTTGCGACTTCAATTTGTGGCCATACTTCGAAGTGAAGTCGATGCGGTCATCAACTTTTCGAGGCACAAAATGATTGGAATAGGCATAGAACAAACTATAGGAAGCGTCCAAAGAATTGCTCCAAACCTGATTGTGATAAAGGCGGGTAATATTTCCGCTGAAAAGCCCGTCCACAGCGAGGGACACGACTTCGCCGCCTGCTGCCCAGTTGTGCAAATAACCTTGATTCAAGCCGAATTGAAATACACCACTATGCACCCATGCAACCGTGTCTTTATTTTCAAGACTAAGGCTTTTTTGAAGCTTCTCTGTCTCGGTAAGTTGAGCCTGGGCTTGCCCTGCAAAAAATAGACCTGTCAGTACGACAAGTAAACCTTTCTTCATTTTGCTTGTTTTAATCAAAAAAAATAACTGATTATCTCGGCTTATAATGCCCCTCTTGGAGTACAGCCTGGGCATCTTTCAAGGCAAAAACTTCGTCTAATTTCAGGTTGGGATGCTCTGCTACATAGGCTTTCACGATTTGCCAGCCCAGCCAAGTGCCCACATTTCCAGGGCTCTCCTTGGGCATTCCTGTTGCTTCCGGCCCATCATTCACATAGCGTAGAATCCTCGTCCAATTCTTTTCATAAAGAAATCCACCTTTCACGAAGAAATTATAAATCATGCCTTCATTCTTATTGCACCAATCGAGTTGATTTTTGGTAAAACCGAGTCGAGTTTCGGAGGCAACAAAGGGCAATATCTTAGACAAGAAATACTGTTCCTTGCCTCTTTCAATCATCATTTGAAGCAGGTTCAAATTCTCTGGCTGAAAAGGATGTTGCGCTTCATAAATTGCTTTGAAAACATTGACTGGCGCTACTTCCGGCCGCAATGACGGAAGCATGTATTCCGGTATCAACACCGATTTATAGAAAGGATAATCCGACCCGAGATACATATCAAGACCAATGGCTACTATGTCGGTGTCGAGCGTCACCGCACTCCAATTATTTAAACCCGAAACAAAATAGATTATCTTAGGAACGCTGTGCTGTGGGTAATAATATTTCCAATACTGAAAGCCCTTGGCAAGCGGCTCGTCAATAATTTTAGTATTAGGGAAATGAGCGGCAACCGTATCAAACAAACCCCGAAAATCTTTGTACGTCAAAAACTGACGAAGCTGCTGCGACACTCCGGGATTATCATTTACATAATTACCCTTCACCCCAAACTGCATTAGTTGATCCAACCAAAAGTCCAAAAACTCTGGGTATTCCTTCTTTAGTTCAATAAGTCCTTGTGGAATGGTATTGGTATCGATAGCCGCCAAATCCTTGTCGAAACGATGAGTGTCTAGTTTAACTTTGATTTTTGAAACATCCGGTTCTGATTCAGAATTATGGCAAGAAGAAAGGCTCACTAACACCATTAGAACCAATAAAATACAAGAAATACCACGCCAGCTTTTGAAGTTGACAAATTCGATGAAATTTTTGACCATTGCGGTGCAAAAGTAAGTTGCGAGCAAACATGGCGCGAATTTTGTAAAGTAGGAAAACACAAATCATTATGATGAATTACAAGATTACACTTGCAACAGCCCTTTTAATAGGCAGTTCCTTTTTGGCTAAAGCTCAAGAAAGCAACACACCCAGCGCTACTTATACTCCGACCAAAAGCAGGTTAGATGTAAACCGAATCCGCTTTGGTGTCTTTTTGGCACCCAACATTAGTTGGATGAAGCCTACAGCGGCGACAGACGATAGCCGGAATTATAACGTAAGTAGCGATGGTTCCAAACTGGGCTTTACTTATGGCTTGATGGCAGAATACTTTTTCGCTGAAAATTATGGTATCGTAACGGGGATTGCTATCAACTCTACAGGTGGAAAAATAATTGCCAATAGAAATCCTCCAAGCCTTGTGCCTGACCCCAATACTGTTCTCACAACCAACTTCAATTATCGCTTGCAATATCTTGAGATACCCTTGGCATTGAAACTTCGCACGGACGACATCAGCGGTTTTCGCTTCTTTGGCCAGCTCGGCGCGTCCCTTGGTATCAATATTGGAAAAAAGGCCGACTACAATGTAAGTTATACAGATGCAGCAGGAATTGCACACGATACTGCTGCGAATAAAATCAAACTCACTGGTGGTTTTGGAATGATTGCCCCCATAATGTTTTCAATGAACATTGGCATTGGTGCAGAATATCCGTTGAACAATAAACTCAAAGCCTACTTAGGGATATTTTTCAACAATGGATTTGCGCCAGATGCTACCAAGCCCGAAAAATTTGATGGTGTAAAACTCGGCTACGGCACAGGCACATTTCAGGATGCTAACACACGTTTGAATAATCTGTCGCTTCGCCTCGGCTTATTCTTCTAAGAAAAGAAAAAACTTTTCCCATCCGCTCATTCGGCAAGCACTAAAAATTGGTTGTCGAATGGGCGGATTTCTTTTAAGATATCGTCAAAGAATGTCGGTCCGAATTCTAAATAATAAGGCATAAAATTCTCCACCCTTTCCTGCAATCCTCCCCCTGGAAATAGTGAAGCTTGTAAGCGTGAAAGCCGTTCCAAACCTATACTTTGCTTCTTTTTTTCCGCACGAAGCATCTTCTTCTCCAAAGCATCAAGTTGATTCTTCATTTTTGCCAAAGCCGCCGCAGCACTTCGCGATAAAGTCTGGTCAATAGCCTCTGCTCTTCTACCCAAAGCCTGCATCAATTTTTCGAGTTCCAGTCGCTCGTTGGAAAGCTGAAAATCTTTCGTGGCATGAAGTGCTACAAACATTTTTTGAGCTTCGAATGCTGGCGCAAATACATCCTCCAAACTCATTCCAGTTTGCGCCAAAAGCCCAGCATCTCTTTTGGAAAGCAATGCCAAAGACTGCCTCAAATAAATGACCGGGAAAAAGACATGATGGTGTTCAAAAACGCGTTTGAGTTGCATCCAATACGCCACTTCGGAGCCGCCACCAATGAAGGCGATATCCGGAAGAATGAACTCTTGAAAAACAGGGCGAAAAATGACATTGGGCGAAAAACGCTCGGGGTGTTCCTCTAATTCTGCCAACAACTCCGCTTCATTCCAGCGAATATCAGTACCCAAAACCTCCCATGCCTCACCTACTTTTTCTATCCGCTCGCGCAAATTTTCCTTTAAATAAAAAAGATTGATAGGCCGCGGAAAAGCTTGCGATTTATAATGTTGCTCGGCCAGTTCCGCGATGCTTTTCTCGGCCAAAGCCAAGGATGTGTGCTGGAGCAAATCTTCCTTCATAGCAGGAATAAATCCACGTTTCAAGTCAGCAACATCAGGATCTAAAACCACCAATC
>JBDTKK010000379.1:0-7797 GCA_039935335.1 Chitinophagaceae bacterium | reverse complement strand
TATTCTGCCTCCGCCCAAAGCCCACAGGCTTTCTATCATCCAGCTTCAACTTCACATCCAGAATGGCACGAAGCTGTATCGGGTCTGCCCCCATCTTCTGCCAAAGGCGGCTTGGAAGCATCAATAAATAGAGCAGCAGTCTGTTCATTTTTAAAAAGAAATTCTGATTAGAACACCAATCATTTCGCGAGGGAAATCGTTATAAATTTTCCAGAATAAAATTGGTCATTCTGCGATAAAGATGTAGCCGTGTATTGCCGCCGGATATACCATGGGTACGGTCTGGATAGTATTCTGCATCAAATTGCTTCCCGTCTTTGATAAGATTATTGACGAGTGCAACACTATTTTGAAAATGAACATTATCGTCGCCGGTACCGTGTATCAAGAGGAATTTCCCTTTCAGTCCTGCTGTCATTTTTTCTGGTGCATTATTATCATAACCAGCTTCATTTTCAGAAGGTAAACGCATGTAGCGCTCGGTGTAAATATTATCATAGAAACGCCAATTAGTAACAGGGGCAACCGCTATCGCCATTTTAAATACATCAGATCCTTTTAAAATACAGGTGCTACTCATAAATCCACCATAGCTCCACCCCCAAATCCCTATTCTTGAAGCATCTATGAAAGGTAATTTAGCAAGATTTTTTGCGACGGCAATTTGGTCATCACTTTCATATTTACCCAGTTGCAAATAGGTCTTCTTGCGGAAGGCTTCCCCCCGAAAGCCAGTACCAGTACCGTCTACACAATAAATGATGTATCCTTTTTCGGCCAGCATATTGTGCCAGAAATAATCGCGAATAGGGAATCTATCAGCTACTTCCTGCGAGTTGGGACCGCTGTATTGGTACATCAAAACCGGATACTTTTTTGAAGGGTCAAAATTGGGTGGTAGCATGCGCCAAGCGTTCAACTTAACGCCGTCTGCACCTTCTATTTGTGTAAACTCCACCTTGCCTAATTGATATTCTGCCATCGTCTTTTTCAAAGCCGCATTATCCTCTAGCGTGCGCAAACTCTTTCCATCAGCATCAAGCAAAGTATAAACAGGTGGCGTGTTCAGTTTGCTGTATTTATCCAAGAAATAGCGATTGCCTTGAATGGGCGTGATGTCATGAAAACCATGCTCAGGAGTGAGTGTCTTTCTGCGTTTCCCTTTGATATCTATGCTGTACAAATTGCACTCCATTGGGGAGTTTTCGGCGGCGGTAAAATAAACGGTCTTTGCTGCCGCATCCGTGCCTATCAGCGCATCTACGTCATAATCACCTTTGGTAAGCAACAGCAATTTCTTTGTCTTCCAATCCCAGGTGTAGAGGTGATTCCAACCATCTTGTTCACTATTAAAAAGGAAAGAATGTCCGTCTGGCAGAAACTGTAGGTTATCATTTATTTCTATAAACGCTTTGTTCGTTTCAGTATAAATTTTCTCTGTTTTTCCATCTTTTGCATCCGCTAGAAATAATGTCAACTCATTCTGCCGACGGTTCATTTTATACACGCAAAGTTTGTTAGCATCGTTGCTCCATTTGATGCGCGGAATGTAATAATCCATTGTGCCATCTTCATTGAAAAAGCTCGGCCTAGTGTTGGTTTTTCCTGCAAGGTTGTAGATTATGATTTCCACAATCGAGTTAGGCTCTCCCGCCACCGGGTACTTGTATTTGTACGGAGTTGGATACAGATTATCGTATTTGACGAGGGTATATTCCGGTACGTTTGTCTCGTCAAAACGGTAGTAGGCAAGGCTTTTACTGTCTGGGCTCCATTGATAAGCACGGGTAAATTCAAACTCTTCTTCGTACACCCAATCGCAATTACCGTTGATAATTTTGTTGCGTACGCCGTCAGTTGTTACGGCAATCACCGCGCCCGATGCAAGGTCTTTGTAGAAAAGGTTATTGTCTTTTACGAAGGCAACTTTGGTCCCATCTGGCGAAAATGTAGCGTGCAAAACCTTAGCGGTATCAAGCATACGTTGGGTTTTACTTTTCACATCATAGAGATAGACGTGATGCAGGATAGAGCGGCGATAGATGTTTTGCGCATCGGTCAGCAACAACATTTTATCATGCTGGGCGCTGATTTCATAATCATCAACAGGCAAGGTGCCAGTGTATAAAGTTTCGCTAACCGAGCCGTCTTTTAGCGACTTGATTTGAATGCTTCGTTCGTCACCCTTTTTTACATTATCGGTATAATGTTCTCCATCTTCCAAAGCATTGAAACCCGGTACTGACTTTACTTGGAAGGTATTATCGCGCCAAAGGTCTTCAAGCGTAATCTGCTTGGTTTGGGCAAAGCTGGTGCTGGCAAGAAATAGGAGAAAAAGGAAAAAAGATTGACGCATGATTGTAGAAAAATAGTTCCAAAAGTAAGGCTCTAGCATTGGGGTTTCTTTGTAAGAACGCCTAAAGAATTACGGAAATAATTTGGGGAAAGTTTGCTGCGTGGCTGTTCTATTTTTGCGGAAATGGAAAACATTATTTTGCTACACGGTGCGCTGGGCGCAGCAAGTTCAATGTATTCGTTAAGCAGGGCGTTGGATAAAATTGCGGTGGTTCATGTTTTAGATTTTTCAGGCCATGGAGAATCGCGTTGGCCGGAAGAAGCATTTAGTCTTAGTCTCTTTGAAAACGATGTCTTGCGATTTATGAAAGCTCGCGATATTGAATCTGCCTATTTTTTCGGCTATAGTCTTGGAGGGTATGTAGCGCTTAAACTGGCGCAAAACCATGCCCAGCGCGTAAAGGGCATCATCACTTTGGCTACAAAGTTTGATTGGACTGAAGTGATCTGCAAGCGCGAAAGCAGCATGTTGGATGTTGATTTACTTGAAGAAAAGGCACCTCGTTTTATAAAATCGCTCATTAAGATTCATCAACGAAATGATTGGAAAATTGTAGTAGCTGCCACACAAGAATTTCTTGCAGAAATGCACCTTCAAAGATTTAGTGCTTCAGATTTTTCGACCATTACGACACCTGTTTGCCTGATGGTGGGCGACTCGGACAAGATGGTAAGCATTCAGGAAACGATGAACGCTTGGCATCAATTACCAACCTCCGAGTTTGCGGTACTTCCGGGTTGTAATCATCCTTTAGAGCAAGTAAACAAGGAGCTACTAAGAATCTTAGTGGAAAGGTTTTTGGGTGAATTTCCCGAGATAGCTTTATAAGAATTGGGGATTTTTCTTTGGAAATGCATCTTGGGCGAGCCTACCTTTAGCACCAATTTTCGCATTCTCCTTTCATGAAGAAAAACATTGCCCTACTTGCTGGTGGCTACTCTGGTGAATTCACCATTTCCATAAAAACTGCTCAAACAATCGAGCAACATTTAGACGAAGCCCTTTACGCCACTTATAAAGTGATTATCACCCGCGATGGTTGGTGGTACACAAACAAAGCTGGTGAAAAGACTGCTATCGATAAGAATGATTTTTCCTTGACCTTACCCGAAGGGAAAATTCTTTTTGATGCCGTTTTTATTGCTATTCATGGTACACCAGGCGAAGATGGGCGGATTCAAGGCTACCTTGATATGCTACAGATTCCCTACACAAGCTGCAACGCCATCGTAAGCGCTCTCACCTTCAATAAGAGCTATTGCAACAAAGTGGTGAAGGCTTTTGACATCGTGAACATTGCCAACTCCGTGCATTTAATAAAAGGGGAACCTTACAGTATGGGGGCTATTCTTGATACGCTGCGCCTTCCTGTTTTTGTAAAGCCAAATGAAAGTGGCTCCAGCCTTGGCGTGAGTAAGGTAAAAAAAGTAGAAAACCTCTTACCCGCTATAGACAAGGCTTTCAGCGAAGACAAGCAAGTGCTGATTGAAGAATTTATTGAAGGTCGGGAACTAACAATCGGTGTTTATAAGATTAACGGCCAGGTCTATTCGCTGCCTGCAACAGAAATTGTGAGCAACAACGAATTCTTCGATTACGAAGCCAAATACACTCCCGGAGTAACTTCTGAGATTACGCCAGCCGTACTCTCTGATACTATAAATGGTGAGCTAGTAAAGAAGGCGGAATTTATCTATCGTCACCTCAATTGCAGAGGTATTGTCAGGATGGATTTCATCTTGCAACAACCCAGCAACAAGTTATTTTTCCTCGAGGTGAATACTATGCCCGGCCAAAGTGAAAACAGCATTGTGCCGCAGCAGGTGCGCGTTGCAGGTATAGAACTAAAGGATTTTTATGGCGCTCTAGTGGAAGATACACTCAAGACTGGCTGTAATTTTTAACGAACATCAAGAAGCTCACTCCCCGTTCGCTAACTATACACCGCTCCTAAAAACCTTATTTTGCAGCCCCATGAGCTACGCTAAGCAAGCTACTCCAACGCCTACTCAGAAATCAGGATTCAGGAATTCTCTTTGGTTCAACCTGCTTCTCATGCTCGGGATTGTTGCGTTGTGCTATTTTATTTTCTTTTCCTCGCTCAGCTTCATCACACACCATGGCGATGAGCTGAAAGTGCCTAAAGTATTGGGGAAAGATGTGAAATCTGCTATCAAAATGCTGGAAGGCGAAGGCTTTGAAGTGCATGTGGATAGTTCCTACCAGCCAGATCAAAAAGCACTCATTGTTTTAGATCAAACTCCGGATGTTGGCGAGGTGGTGAAGAATGGACGAACTCTATTTATTACTGTCAATAAAAGCGTCCCGCCAACCACGCCAATGCCCAATTTGGTAAACCTTTCATTCCGAAGTGCGGTATTGATTTTAAATAGTAACAAGCTCATTCTAGGAGATACCGTTTATCGGCCAGACATTGCAGAGGGCGCGGTGTTGGAGCAATTGTGGAACGGACAATCCATTAGGCCAGGACAACCTATTCCGCAAGGAAGTACCATTAGTTTGGTGATTGGGAATGGGCTTGGAAATACTGAAATGAATGTGCCAGACGTTATAGGGATGACTTATCCAGAGGCAGTAGCACAATTGAGCGGCAGTGGCCTAATGTTTACATCTGTTTTTGACATGGATGTACACGATACCACGAACGCAAAAGTCTATAAACAAACACCGAATTCGATTAGCGATTTGGGTACACCAAGTCGTATAAGACAAGGCGATTTCATAGACCTGTACATTGGCCAAAACCCTGCCGATAGCACCATGAATGCCAATCGCAACGCCTGGAAAGACAACCTTTATAACAGTCCGCCCGCAAGCGGCTATAACGACTCGGCAAAGTGATTCTGACTAAAAAAATTCTCGTTTTCTTCCCGCTCTTTTTGTTTTTTTTTGGTGCAAATGCACAAGAAAATCTCGCACCGCTCCGCTTAAACAGGGCTCTTGAAAATGTGAAAACACAGCAATCCAAGTCCGCTCAAAAAGTGACGGCGCTTGGCCTTCCTTTCTTTGAAGATTTCACCAACTATTCACTTTACCCAGACAATACACGCTGGGCCGATAGCAACGTGTATATCAACAACACGATGGGACAAAGTCCCATCAGCCGCGGTGTTGCGACATTTGACGCGCTCAATAAATATGGGCGGCCTTACGATACTCTGGATAGATATGATTTACTTTATGCAGACAGCCTCACCTCGCGACAGTTTGATTTAAGTACCTATACCGCTCAAGACAGCATCTACCTGAGCTTCTTCTACCAACCTCAAGGCAATGGCTTTTTTCCGGAAGTTTCAGATTCCTTCCAACTCTATTTCCATCAAAAACAAGGTGGCTGGGCACTGCAATGGTCTGTTCCTGGAAGTGAGGTACTACCCTTTCAACAAGTGATGATTCCCGTAACAGACTCCAATTATTTGTATAGTGGTTTTGAATTTCGATTTGTAAATAAAGCCAGCATCAATACTAACGACGATGTTTGGAACCTGGATTATATAAGGCTTGACGTTAATCGCAACATCAACGATACGGCCATCCGCGATATAGCGTTTACTACCCCGCCAAGCAATTATTTGAACGATTATACTTCCATGCCTTATCGGCAATATTTACCAAACGCAGCGGCCGAAACTGCTACAAATATGACGGACAGTATTTGGAATCACTACAGCACAAATGGCACGGTAAACTTTGGATACAATGCTGTGGAAACCACTACCAGCACTACTTTGGGAGCAAGTAGAAGTACGATAAACTTTTCCCCTTTTAGTACCAATCAAATTAGTTTTCCCAATTTCAAGACTACGGTATCACCGCCTTCCAGCACCGCAAAAATTGTCTATAACACGACTTATTTTCTAAGTTCAGGAAACCCGACAGAGCCTAAGGACAACGATACTATTGTCAATGAGCAGATCTTCGATAACTATTTAGCCTACGATGATGGGACTGCTGAGAAAAGCTACTTCCTCAACCTCTCCCCATCTCTCCCTGGTAAAATTGCCATCGAGTATCGATTAAATGCGCCCGACACCTTGCGCGGCATGGCAATTTATTTTGGACAACAAGTACCAACTGCTTATAGCAAGATATTTTCAATTGGGGTATATTCCGCTCTGGCAGGGATTTCTGGGGCAAATGCTGATGTTCAACTTTTTCAGCAAGATGAACTTTATCCGCTTTACACAGACGAGGTCAATCACTTTACTTTTTACAAATTTGATAGTCCAGTTTTTTTACCCAAAGGCGTGTTTTACATGGGTACAATTCAGCCCGCAAATTCCGGCTCCGACAGTCTTTACATCGGTGCAGACGTGAATCGAATTGGAGGAAATCATGTTTATTATAACGTCTTAAATTCTTGGCAAGGTTCATTATATAGTGCTGCACTGATGATGCGGCCATTGCTTGGAGGGCCAATATCCGGTACTGCAGTTCCCGACCAAGTTTTTAGTCCAGTTTCATGGTCTCTTTCTCCGAACCCTGTGACCGACATTTTGGATATAAAGTCGAAATACCCGGTTCAGGAATTCATAGTCAGCGACATGACTGGTCGGAAGATTGCTCGAGCAGAATGTTACAATAATAGAATTAGCACAAGCTCGCTTTCACCCGGATTCTATCTGATTAAAATTCGTCAAAATGGGTACTGGAGCGGCTTCCAGAAATTTATCAAACAATAGACATGCAAAACATAACAGTACAGGAATACAAAGCAAGGCTAGATGCTGCTGAGGAAATTCATTTGCTTGATGTGCGCGAACCTGATGAGTTTGCCGAGTATAACTTAGGTGGAATGTTGCTACCATTGGGTCATATCCTGTCTATGCAAACAGACGATATTGAAGACTGGAAAGAGGATGAAATCATCGTTTATTGTCGCTCCGGCAAGCGCAGTATGCAAGCAGGAATGATGCTCGAAACGATGGGTTTTAAGAACGTTAAGAACCTTGCGGGTGGCGTTTTGGCGTGGAGGGAGATGATGGGGATTTAGGCCACTATTCGGTTGTTGCCGCCACCAATTCATACACCTTTAAATTCACTCCACTAATTACCGATTGAATTTGCTCATCGGCCAATGCACCAGGCAACTGATAGACCACCAAAATCTGGACGGTATCCGCAGCAAAAGAATCGATAGTTACCGTAGCTCCGTCCAAAACCCGGGTTAGGCTTTCCACAGAATTTTTTATCGAAGGCAGCAGATTATTTAAGTCGTCCGCTTTGCGTTTAGTCGAAAGAGGAATGACCAAACGGACCTTCCGCTTGTCGCGCTCTGAGAGGTTTTCAAGCGTTTCGTCTATCAACTTTTTGTTGGGCACAATGAGCAATGAACCATCCGCACCGCGAAGTCGAGTACTTCGAAAACCAATGCGTTCAACCTTCCCTTGTAGCGTGCCAAGCTTCACGGTATCATCAGC
>JBDTKK010000378.1:0-4138 GCA_039935335.1 Chitinophagaceae bacterium | reverse complement strand
TTTCCCGAAATCGCAGTTAAAGGGCCATGTGAGTGATGGTATTTTTGCTGAAAGCTTGCGGGGAAATATGAAACAGTATCAGTTATATGTAACGAGTCGCCAACAATTGAAAACAAACCCATGCTCGGCTGACTGTAAAATCGTTTGAGCCATGACGCTTCGTCATCTGCTTCAAATCCATGCGATGCCAGGGTCAGTAAAAATGAATTACTATTCGGTAATTTTAAATCGCCAGAATAACCAATCGCATAGACATAAAAATGTTCATCAATTTTTTGCTCGCAATAGTATTCCTTCAAAACTTGCGAATCTTTTACTATTTCAATACGCCCAGGAAAAGACATTAGGACGCTAGAGCTAAATAGTGCAAATTTGTATATCAATTGTTCTCGCGTTTCTGGGATTTTCATTTGCATTAATAATTTTCCCGTGGAAAGATTATATGCGTTTAATTTTCTACTTTTCTCAAACAAAACCAAAAGTTTTGGAATGGATTCATCAACCGCAGCTATTGCAACACGAATATCCTTAAGTGAAGATATTTTCTTCGTAAAATTAGTTGGAAATGACACGCTATCAACAATGTAGTTTTTGTAATTGTACGCCTTTTCTTGGGCACAAGAAGCTATAAGTATTATGATTGCAAAGTAAAATGCCTTCATTAAATGATATTTTGGATTAAAGGAGAAGTGTAGCCAATTAATTTGCAAAAGGTAGTTTTTGATTAGGTAAAAGCGATTTGGGGTCCCAATTTTAAATGTTGAAATTAACCTAGTTGCTACTAAGCAATAGAGATTGATTAAGGAATAGGAATTATCAACGTGAATATTTTTTTGCGACATAGCTATCCAACCGCATTCAAGGTAAATTGCAGCCTTGCCCATGCATCTCCTTCCCGACCTTTTACTTTTTGCCATAACGCTTATAGGTGGCTTGCTACCCGTTTTTACACCGCCCCTTAGCGACGAAAAGATGCACTTGTTGCTTGCTTTTTCAGGTTCCTTTCTCCTCGGTATTACTTGCCTGCATTTACTCCCTGAAACCTTTATAGAACTCCCTGAAAAGGCCGGTATCTATTTGCTGGTAGGTTTCTTCCTTCAATTGCTTATACAACGCGCCACGCATGGCATAGAGCATGGTCACACGCACATTCATGGTCTCGCTTCTGTGGCTATCGTGCCCATACTTTATGGCCTTTCGATTCATGCCTTTATGGAAGGTTTGCCGCTTGGTTTTAATTATCGAAATGCTGCCACAAATCCTTCACTATACCTCGCAGTCGGAGCGCACAAACTCCCTGAAGCAATGTTGCTGGGCATGTTGCTCACGCAAGCTTATGGTCGGGCTAAAGCCATCAGGACAATAATTTTGTTTGCTTTAATTACGCCTTGTTCTGCGCTGCTGGCGGCTTTTCTGGGTCATAATTATAGCGCAATGGCACAGACTGTTACCATTCTGATTCCGATTGTGGCAGGTGCCTTTATCCATATTTCTACCACCATATTTTTTGAAAGTGGAACGAAGCAACATTCACTTACGAAGCTCAAAATTTCAGCCATGCTTTTCGGTGTTGCACTGGCGGCCGTCACCCTCCTTTTTGAATAGATTTTTATGAAGAAATTCCTTCAGTATTTTACGTGCCTCGCCGTACCACTCCTCACGCTCTATGCTTGTCGGGCAGAAAAGGTAACGGACGATAAATCGCTGCTGTGGCGGATTTCCGGGAATGGGCTTTCAAAACCTTCCTATCTCTTTGGCACCATTCACATGATTTGTAAGGACGATTATTTCTGGACGGAAGCCATGAAAAAGGCACTTGCAGCCAGCGATAAAGTTTGTTTCGAAATGGACATGGACGATCCTGAAATCTTTAAAATGGCCGCACAGGGAATGGCAGATACATCCGGCAAATCATTGAAGGATTATTTCAAGGTGAGCGATTATGAACAGCTCAAACAATTCATGCAAGATTCCTTGGAAGTAGATATCTCGCAATTGCCGGACATGAAGCCTATGATGCTGGAAATGATGCTCACTGCCAAGATGTTGCCTTGTCCGATTCCTGAATCCTACGAAGCGAATATTATGACTACCGCACAAGCAGATAAGAAAGAAATTCTGGGTCTAGAGAGCATTCAGGAGCAAATGGCATTGGTAAATAATGTGCCTGACGATAGCGCGGCGACAGAACTTCTACAGCTAGCTGATTCCTTTAGCTCCAGTAAAAGGCAATACGCGAAAATGCTGGCTAATTATAAGAAACAAGACCTTCCGGCGCTTTATGATCAGGTCAAGAAATCGGAAGATGGTGGCATGGATATGAATGCCTTTTTGGACAATCGCAACAAGAAATGGATTCCCAGAATTGAAGCCAAAGTCAGGAATAATTCTGTGTTTTTTGCGGTTGGTGCTGCACATCTTTATGGACCAAATGGTGTCATCAATCTTTTGAGAAAAGCAGGTTTTACGGTCGTGCCGATTCGCTAAGATTAACGCCTTTTGCCTTTCTCATTCCTGCGAATAAAACCTACCACCGTTTCCACGAAAAGGCCGTCAATAGGCGTTTTGTCTTCGGTATAAGTAAGCATATTGTCGTGCACATCATTAGTGGCAACGTCGCGGAAAATATGGTTCATCTCGGGGATGTAAACAAGCTCTGCGTCTGGCTTTGCGGCTTTCAAATTTTCTGCTTGTGCGGTATCAATTTGTAAATCCTTTTTGCCTTGAATAATAAGAATGGGCAAATGTAGCTTCTGAATTTCCTGCGTCGGATTGTACATAAACCAAGAAGCGACGTAGCCCTGAACTGAAGGACGAAACAACCTTTGATAAATGCCTTTAGGAACAGGAGAATAATGCCCCTCTTTCTTGAGCGCATCGATGATAAGTTGCATAGAATCAACCAATACTTTTGGATTATTCGGGTAGGCATGGATCTGACGCATGATTGTGACATCCGCAGGTTCTCCTGCGCCTGCAACGGATATAAAGCCTGCTGCATCCACTTTCTGTAAGGCTAACATCGCTACTAAAGAACCTTCACTATGGCCTACTACGAACACCTTTTTGAAGCGTTTGTCTTTATGCAGCATCCTTATCCAATCTGCAACATCGTCGCCATAAGTCCAAAAGCGTAGAGCACTTTCACCACTCACGGCGGCATGGCTCGCGGCCAATCCGCGCTTGTCGTAGCGCACACTCGCAATGCCATGTTTGGCCAAGGAATCGCTTAAAATCTGTAGTACGTAGCTCACGAAAATACCATTATTGCCATAGCGATCCGTTGGGCCGGAGCCAGGTACGATAAGGACGACAGATTCTACTTTCCTCTTGTTTTTAGGTAAGGTCAAAGTACCGTAAATGTCGCCGGTAGCGGTTTTTAGCGTAATGCTGTCGCGGACTTGTGCGAAGCCTGAAAGGGTAAAACAGGAAAGTAAAAGGACAAGTGCGATTTTTTGCATGGCGCAAATTTAGGCTTGAGAAGAAGTCGGCTTATAATCCGCTGGTCACATTGTTTGCTAAAGCTTCGCGGATGCGGTTTGTCCAAATCGCCTGTTTGTCATCCACAGTTCCGTGCTGTGTTTCGTCTTCATATTCCTGTTGCTTCGCCACATATTCCTTCGTCACTTCCTGATAGATACGATTGACTGTTTCGCTCATCAACGCACCTTTGATTTGGAGCGCATCAAAACGCCTTTGCATTTCACGAGTATAAATCTCGCAGAGATCCCAATGGCCTTGTTCGTGTTCCAAAATATCGGGCAATCTTTTGTTGGGTAATACCCAAGAAGCTTTCTTGTCAAAAGTGTTGAAGACATACACCTTCGCATGGTCTAAAGACCCAGCCAGATTGGTTTCCAGCGCGATGCCACAATTGGTTTCGGCAACTACAATGGAACCTGCGCCAGCTCGCGGACTACCCTGAAAATCCACCCATTTCAAAAGTCTGTTTGCAGACCACGAAAATGATTTCTCATAAGCGTGTGGATTCGAAATTTTATAGAAATCAATCGTCAGCGCATCGCATTTTTGCTGCGCCGAATGCGACTTTCGTGAGACGACTTTGAGCAAATTCGCGTCGAGAATGGTCGCGGTGTCTTTTGCTTTTTGTAATAATTCGTAGTAGGCGCAAGCTTCG
>JBDTKK010000377.1:0-7442 GCA_039935335.1 Chitinophagaceae bacterium | reverse complement strand
GCCTTCGTTTTGTGTATGCCTATAATAAAAATGGTAAAAAATACAAGGTATTGGTTGATGATCATACAAGCATTAGACTTACCAAAGCAAATGGGAAACGTGTGAATATGTACTTTAATACAACGTTCTTGAAAGATTCCTGCCTTTACGGGAACAAATCGCATTTTATTAATTTACCCGTTGGCCCTTATAAAATCACGGACTTAAAACGAATTGAAATTCAGTCGGCAAGTCGATTTGTCGCTCCAGTGAAGTGAGTTGCTCAAATCGAGTTTAGCGTCCTGTGATTTTTACGGGTTTTTCTGTCCAATGTTTCAACTTTTCTTTCTCTTTACACCATGAATCGAATAGCTGTCCTCACATCCGGCGGAGACGCACCAGGCATGAACGCCGCCATTCGAGCCGTGGTACGCACAGCAGTCTATCATAAAATGGAAGTCTGGGGCATCCAACGAGGTTATCAAGGGTTGGTAGAAGGTGATTTTCGCGAGTTGAAAGCCGTTGATGTTGCGGGTATCATTTCCAGAGGCGGTACTATCTTGAAAACTGCGCGCAGCAAGGAGTTCAGGACTTTGGAAGGGATGCAAAAAGCACACGACCAACTTACAAAACGGGGTATTGAAGGCTTGGTTTTAATCGGTGGCGATGGTACTTTTTGTGGTGCCAACGAATTCTTCAAAAAATTTCATTTACCCGCAGTCGGCATTCCAGGCACGATAGATAAAGACATTGCGGGCTCAGATTTCACTATCGGTTTTGATACCGCAGTGAATACCGCTGTTGAAGCTATTGATAAAATTCGAGACACTGCAGAAGCTCATGACCGACTTTTTTTGGTAGAAATTATGGGGCGAGATGCTGGATATATTGCGCTACATAGTGGTTTGGCTTGCGGTGCGGAAGATATTCTTATCCCTGAAGTCGCTACCGATATCAACTCTGTATTAAAACGCATTGCCAGCGATGAGCGGCGAAAGAAGAGCGTCCACATTCTTATAGTTTCCGAAGGCGATGATATCGAAGGCGGCATCCACGGGCTTTTTCAAAGAATAAATGAAAGCTTTCCGGCGCTCGATGCACGCATGTGTATCCTCGGACACATTCAGCGTGGGGGTTCGCCTACTTGTGCCGATAGGATTTTAGCCAGTAGGCTAGGATACGCTGCTGTCAATGCTTTGCGGAGTGGCAAGACGCAAGTGATGGCGGGTATTGTCAATGATGAACTTGCTTTTACACCCTTTGATTGTGCTATAAAAGAACACCCAACCCTGAAGCGCGATATGCTGCAAATGATAAGGGTGCTGGCGGTTTGAGGGAGAGAAAAGAAGTAGAAAGGGAAAGAACATTTCCCGCCGACGCAACGTTTGAGTACACATGTAGCTAATTTTGGGGGTTTTTCAATTGAGAAAACCCTATCAAAGTAAACGGGTTTGAATTTTAAATTGAATGGAAAACCAACTCGCGAGACGGTTGTTGTAATGCTGGAGTCAAGCAAATTACTTTATTAACAAAATATTGTCATATTTATATGCATATTGTTGTTTAATGTCCTTAAATTCGTAAAAAATTAGAAAGTCCATGAAAAACAGCATCGCCATTATTTTCGGAGCACTTTTCTTAACCTTAAGTGCCAACAGGGCCATTGCACAAATCGAAGTGCCTTCTATTGATTCTTTCCAAATGGAAATTGATTCAGCAAACCTGTGGTATTCAAGCACCTCAACCAACTACAATTTCTCTAGTCGAGGCATTGTATATAGTCTGCCTAATGGATTTGACTATGGGTCAGACGCTTTGAATAATCAAATGATTACAGACTTGCTGACAAACAACAATGTTGGGCTGGCCAGTAGTCCAGTGGAAGTATTCGACACCTTCTATTTTATTGGTTCGGGCAATGGTTATCTTATATCGGTCTATCGGCATTTTATTTGTGAAAAGAAGCCTTGTGCGGCTATAGGCTTTGATGGGGCAAGTTTTACGAATAGTACATTGTACCGGATACATGAGATGGATACTTTCTACGCCTTTAATTCACCATTAGGTGATGAGTATTGGAATGACGATAATTATTATTTTGCCATTGCTGATGCGGGTACTAACATCACTAACTGCTTACTCTACTGGACAAATCGAATTGATATCAGCGCAGCGAGTGCGAAAATAGTTCAAAACGGGAACGGGAGCAAAGCAATGCCTCAGTCATCAGACCAAATAGCGATTTCGCCGATGCCAGCCAATGCTGAGTTTAAAATGACTATTGTGCCTGCAAAGGCCATTTCTCAAAATATTAGTTTGAACCTTGTTGATTTTAACGGGGTGTCGATTGCTTCAAAAACAGTTAGCCTCAGCGAATTAGATAAAGTCAAAACCCTAAGTTGGGATGTAAGTACATTGCCCTCAGGCATCTATATGGTTCAGGCGAGAGGGGCTCATATCAATTTGATGCACAAAATAGTAGTCGCACACTAGTTTAAATAACGGCAAACCTTGTGTTTAATAGTTCGGACAAAACGTTATTTATGTTTCAATCAAAGTTTGTAGCTACTGTATTGGGCTGTATTTTAATAGTAAATAGTAGTTTTGCCCAATGCCCCAATAGCGATGTTGAATATGGAAATCTTTCTAATTGGACAGCATGGTCAAGTATAAATATTGGAGGAGTAATAGATTGGATGCCCGCATCTTTGTCAAATCCTAATGGCTCTGTTCCTGGGATAGTTGCTGGTGAACATACTCCTGTTACAACAGGTTTTGACCCTGTAGTTGGTGGCACAATACTGCCAATGGTCTCTACGGGCAATTATGCTATTCGTTTGGGTGGGACTGGCAACAATATGGCGGGTGCGAGGACGATTGCCTATTCCATTCCTATCACTTCTGCAAATTCCCAACTGTCGTTTGCCTATGCGCTTGTTTTACAGGATCCTGGGCATCCGGCTGGTTACAATCCATTTTTTACCTACTGGGTGAGCAAGAGCAATGATATTGGCACAAGTAAGACACAAAGAAATTTAGTTTTAAACGGTATTTTTCCGGGTACTGCCAATCATTTTAAAGCTGCAGACCCAAATGACCCTTTTTTTGTAAATAATAATGGGCTAGTATATAGAAACTGGACAGTTCAGTGTTTGGATTTGTCTGGTGAAATCGGACAAACAGTTACGATATATTTTCACGTTGCTGGTTGTGGCTTTGCGAATGGAGCGCATTACGGCTATGCTTACATCGATGGATTGTGTACTACGAATAATATTGCGCAGCCCAGCTTTAGTATGGTTGCAGATCTGCCTTGTGTCCAATCTATATTATGCGACGGTTCGGCCAGCAAATTTGTAACAGATTACTTTTGGAAGTTTGAGCAAATAGATTGTGTTACAAAAATGCCTATTCTCGGTACAGCCAAGATTCAATATTTTAATAATAGTCCAGTTCGCAATATTGATGCATTAGCAATGTATCGAAGTCTTAGAGGAAGTTTTACTTCTGGTTGTTAGCGTGTGACATTGAGGGTGAAAACTTGTTCAAGTGACTATAATATAACATCTAAAGATATTTTAAATTCAGATGTACCAAATGTATATGCAAGTAATATTTATAGGTGCTGTAATAGTTCCCAACCAGTGGTTTTAAATGCTTCTGCTCTTGCTAACAATTCTGGTGGTGTAGGGTCTGCAGGGTTTGAGTGGTATACGGAGAATGGTACTTCTTTAGGTAGTGGAAGTATTTCAATTTTGCCTCCCTGTCCGCTATGTGCTGGAATAACTCAATACGGCAGCACAATTGTTGCACCGGTAACGACGAATGCGCGTTATAGAGTTGTGTTTCGCGATGTTTACGGATGCAAAAATGAAGCTTGGATGTATGTGGTAAATAGGCCTATAGACGCTGCTGTAGAAATTTCTACTGATTTTAGTTATGCCAAATGTTTAGCGAGTCCTACGGTATTGAGTGCTAGTATTTTTAGATATTTCTTTTGTAGTGACGAAAATGGCGGGGCTTCTAATGTACCCTACTATCAATTAGCCACCGATCCTATTTTTCTTACCTATCAATGGAGTACCGGCGAAACTACGCAATCAATCAACGTACATCCCGGTGTTACGTCATATACGGTAACAGTCAGCAATGGTTGCTTTTCGTCAACCGCGAATGTCGATATATCTACATTTCATCCAATGACAGGGCCTTTGCCGACATTATGTTATGCTTGCAACCCTACTCCTAAAGGCCAAATGTGGTGTTCTAATGCTATGCAAATAGGAAGCCCGACAAGAAGGTTTGTATTTAAAATGTCCCAACTAAATCCCGCTTGGGCGGCTGCATACAACGCGAGAAGTTATAAATTGCAAATATACGACCGTACTGGCGCAATGGTATACATGAATACTAATCTTTTTCCATCTAGTCCTGTTTCGGGATTTTATAATGGAGAAATATATTGGGATGGCACGAAAAATAATGGAATTGGTACCCGGGTAGGCTTTGTTAATGCAAATGAGACTTACTACTGGCAATTTTGGTTGATTAATTGCGATCAAACAGGATATTATAAAGGTAATATATTAGCTTTACAATGAGAAAGGCAGAAATATACATTATGGTTTCAGTCATCTTTTTGGCACAATTTTTTTCATCTTGTTCCAAAAAAAGCCAGCATTCCGAACGATTCAATGCATTGTTGGGTCGCTGGCGAGTCACGTATACAGGTGTTGATTCTAACCACAACGGCCTGCTAGATTCGAGCGAAATGTTAGCGGCATCGCCGGATCAAGATCAGGAAGAGGAATATTTGTCTAATGGGACTGGTAAAGGCTATTTTATTACTGGTGGAGGCACATACCCAAGTGATTTTAACTGGTTTTTATTAAATAGTGACCAAACTTTAAGAATAGTTGGCAATCCAAACACTTCGTTTGAAACCACTAAGGATTATACCTTTCAGACCGTCACGTCCGAATCCATCATCATTTACTCTATTTCCGATACTTGCTATTTTGTAGAAGCCAAACTTTGAATGCACGTGCGATACAATTAATCACCATGAAAAGTATATTTTTTTATTTTTGCCTATTGCTGACTCTGATATTTTCGGGTTGTACCAAGAAAGTGACGCATTCCGAAAGATTCAATAATCTTATTGGAGAATGGCATTTGACCGCCAATGGGCAAGATCTCAATCATAATGGCGTTCTAGACGATAGTGAAATAGTGCCGAAACCTGATAGTGTTGTTATTGTAGCTGTGTATTTTGCAAATGGAACTGGATATACAAATCTTACCATAAGTGGGCAAAGTTTTAGTAACACTACTATCAATTGGCTTTTACTGGATCAAGATCGAGTTTATAGAGAAATTGCCAATCCCAATTCCTCAGTTACAACGACCAATGATTTTCGGATTCAAACGCTTAGCTCAACCACGTTTATTTATCCCGTTCCAACAAGTATGTCAGATACTAACTATGAAGTATTTACTAAGCAATAGTCGAGCCTTAACGTGACCGGATTAGCACAATGTTTCAAAACAATATGTAGAAAGCAGTAAGTCAAACAGGAGTTTAGTAATCTTTTTTAGCGACACAATTTGGGAGGCAATTTTTACCGCCAATTTGCATCGGCGAACTTTGTTCAATATTAGGGTTGGCGCGATTTCTTCGTACCGTGCCAAAACTTCAAAATAATTTGCTCGCCCTTTTTTCGCCTTGTTGGTGTTCGTAGCAATCCGCGCCTTCGCCCTTTCTCTGGGTTGCGTTGAAACAGTGTTATTATTTTGCGTCAAATTGATTCCGAGTAGGCCGAGACTTTTTTACGGTTACAATAATGAATGCACAGATACTGTCGCGCCACCGCAATTATGAAAAGCCAAACCATGGCAAAAAGTCGTCCGACCAGATGGCGCGGACTTTAACCCATAAATCTTGGAGTGAGCATTATCTACTTCTCATCCGCGCTCGATCCGTACATCCCCGGAATTGGAATGTCCAACATCCGCAGATAAGTGCCCAACTGCGCGCGGTGATGTATCAAATGGTTTATGGCAAAGCTGCGCACCACCTCAGATTTTGGAAGTGTCATAATAACATGTTCCCCCGAACGCAAAGTCCAAGGCTTTTTCCATGTTTCCTCGCTCACGCCTTTAATTGCGGCAAGAGCATCAGCAACATTTTTGTCGAGTCTTTCCAATAGTTCATCCGCATTCTGCGGTTTTGGAGCATCAAACTTTTGTGTCGCAAAATCAAGTTCATCCTGATTGATTGTAATCGTAACCCATTCCGGTAAGCCCGCCACGTGAAAAGCAAGTACTCCCATTTTCATGCTCTTTTCATGCGGTGCATAGTCGAGTTTGTCGAAGGGTACAAGCGCAAGAATCTTGCGCGTTTTTTCTCCTTCTGTTTTTAGTTCGTTGATAAGTTCGTCGTTGAAAAATGCCATGGTTTTTTGTTTAAAGATTGTTACGTTGCGCAATGTACGGGCAAACGAAAAAGCACCGCGCTAAGACGATGCTTTCTATAAAAAGAATTGATTTGCTTATTGGATGAAAGCTCGCGCTACGCCTTGCTCCTGGCTGCTTCCAACCTTAATTAAGTACATGCCCGATGGAAAATCTTGTGTAGAGAATGTGAAGCTATTCTCACCCTGAATTGCCTGAATATTGGCATCGAATATCTGGCGACCAACCATGTCAGAAATGCTTGCATGCATCTTTCCGCTTGTGTTTGCGCTGAAGGCAATTTGGATGTTTCCCTTTTGTGCTTTCAAGATTTGCAAAGGCATTTTGTTGTTCTTGCTAGTTACATTGCCAACGCCAGTAGTAACGTCCAAAACCACACTGTCTAAACGAACGCGATAGCCATCTGTAGAAGTCGAAGCATATCTAAAAGCAATAAAGAAAGCTAAGGAACCCGTGAGGCCAATAGGCGCAGAAAAGGTTTTGTAATCCCCCGTATCAGCAATGCTCATCGGAATATTGAGGGATGCCCAAGTGGCAGTATTTGGTGCGCTGGTGCCGTCGTAGTCGTTGGAAATAAGCACATCGGGTTCTGTCCCTGAAAAATTCTTTTGCATCCGGAAAGTGATCTTACCCTCAGTACTACCGATGCCGCCCAGTGTTACTCTCGGCGTAATCAACCAGTCTTCGTTTACATTATTTCCACCCATGTAGCCGTTCATTTGCATCGCGGCATTGCTACCACCTAGCTCCATGTAGCAAGACCATTCCTGTCCGGAACCTTGTACATTTTGACGATTCCATCCGGTTGGCAACTTATTAGAGGCACAGGCTAGATCAAAATTTTCATTGATGCTGTTTACAGTGATTGTGGGATTTATAGTTGAGAAAACCCAAGCTGTAGAATCCATAATGCCGAAGGAAGCAAAGGCACCACTCATAAACGCATTCGTATCAAACGTAACGCTGTATGCCTTGCCCAGCGCGAGTCC
>JBDTKK010000376.1:0-3428 GCA_039935335.1 Chitinophagaceae bacterium | reverse complement strand
AGAGAAAATCACCTTCACAGTAGAGCACCAACCGAAGCTGAAAGAGAAAGGCAGTTCGTCTGCTAATTAGACTTAGTAAAACAGTTAAAGCCCCGGATGATTTCGGGGCTTTTTTGTGTGAAAGATTTCGATGGTTTGAAAACTTTCGCTGAACATGAAAACCTGAGTTCGGGTTAAGGGCTGATTGCTAGAATTGTTTTTTAAATAGCGCGGCGATGAGCTTTGGGTTGTTTTCTTCACTGTCCTTTCGGATGGAAGATTTTTTTCGGGAAAGAACCTTTTTGTTTTGAGTGTTCCACTCTAGATTGAAGTCTTCTTTTTAAAACACACTTTTTAGTACAGTGTCTGCACTCCTCCTTTCAATTAAATTCTTAGCATGTTCAGCTGAGGCGGACATCTATACTGAACAATTCTTGCTTGAAGCACTATTTCTCTAATCCCGAAGCACACGGGCTAAATAATGAGTACCGTCTTTTATAAATAAGCACAGTACATATAATCCAGATGGTTGAGTCGCCAAAGAAATACTGGTTTGCCCCTGCCCGGCAGGCTTTCGCAAAATAAGTGCACCTTGCATGTTATAAACGTCTATCGATTCTATCGATTGTAAAACATCATCTACAGAAACGATGTCGCTAGTAGGATTAGGAAATACGCGAAAACGATCTCGTATCGTGAATTTATTTTGATCGATAACGTCTAGTGTTCCGGTGCTATCCATATGGTAGATAAAACTGCCTTGCAGGTTGGTATCATTGGAGTTAGTAGCGTCAGTATAGTAGCCAATTACATCAATCCCGGTTCTCGCGTCCGATACGGCGATGCGGCTTACATAGGAGCAACTATGATTTGCCGGCGACACATACTTTTGCCACTTTAGGTGTAGATTCGTATCCACTGAAATAATACACACGTGATTGAGGGTGTCATTGCAAGGTGCGGCATAGGCAGGTGAAACCCGTCCATCAGTAAATGCGTAATAAAGACTCTTATCTATTTTATTGTACCCCAGATTTAACAAAGACGGCGTAGAATTTTGTAAGTTTACGGTTGCTAAACCGCTAAAAACAGCAATTGTGTCTGCATTATAACGATTCGCTATGCTGAGTTTGGCCAAAGCAACATAGATTCCAGTTTGATTCCCTGCAGAATTTACAGTGTAAAAATCTCTGCCAAGGATAATAGTGCGACTTGGCAAAACAACACTGTTTGGAAACTGCGGATAATATCCTATATAATTGGCGGATAGATAGTCATCAAACTTAAATGCGAAAGTGTCCAATACATGCATATTGCTATCGACTAATGCAAACCCTGATTTTGAGCTCATGCCATAATTATGAATACCACGTCCTGTAAGCAACAGTTTACCGTCCGTATACGGAATAATTTCAGCGAGTTGGTGATAAACAGCCGTATTTGTAGCAATTGCAGGAACAGTACCTGCGACACTATCTTTTAAAATGATTCCGTTTTGGTCTAAAATGAGATATCGGGATAGTTCCGACGCGTTACTCACTATTTTGAATGCTGAATCACCGGAAACGTAACCTACGACAAGTCTATTACCAATTGGCGTGAATGACTGGATTGCGCAACCGTCAAATCTACCCATTTGTGGGGAGTATTGCGACTTTATACGCATTGGAGCCACTACAATATTAAGGTTTGTATCAATTGACGCAAAAACAATTCCATTGACTGGATGTGGATTTTCAACAGTGTCGTCCGGGAAGTATTCATTAAATAAATAAAATATTTTATCCCCTAACGAGCAGGATAACTGTTCGAAACCAGAAATAACACTATCTGTTTGTACAGTATCTCCAATTAGATGCAAACTACTTACTATCTGGTGGGTTGCAATGTTGCATTTCTGGACAATAATTTCCTTTGGCCGATCTCCGCCATTCATTGCTCGCTTGTTTCCATAAGTTGCCGTAGTGAAGTAGTAATTACTTCCTTTTTCGATAAACATCCAAGGATTAATATGCTTTATGCCAATAAGTGGGATTTCGTTTTCTTGCGCAAATAGAGGCGAAAAAATTGAAAAGGATACAATAAATACCTGAAAAAATTTTGATAGCATATTGATTATTGTTGAACAATAAACAGAGCCACTCAAGTTGAGAGGCTCTGTTCACATTTTTGCCGAAAGGCTTACATATTTGAAATACCAATTCTTTCTCCACAACCTACTACAAATATACCAGATGTTACAGCATAAGAATATTGATCAATCATTGTATATTCAGTTGGATATGGCGAATTTGTATGTTTTTTCGGAGCACAAAGGCATACTAGGTGCTCTATATTGAAATCATAAAATCTTTTTCCTGAAGGAATATTATTGGCAATAATGCCAGGTATATAACTAAGATAAAAATCCATCATGGGCGTTGTAGTCCATTGTTTATACACGAGATCTGGATCCATTGTTGTATATGGTGTATTGCCATCAACATAAAAAGTGTATGCATTCCAAATATCATCATTAGGGAATCCTCTGTAGCCAGCGCTGTTGTATGGTGAAGTGGGCGATGAAACACCAAATGGGAATCGCTGAAGAGTTGAAACATCTACCCAATATCCACATGCTTGGTCGGTATTGCACCCTAAATAGTTTCTTTTCCCATACCGCCGAAGCGCATTCATAGCGTCTGGTGCGGTTGATGCCGTCGTTACGCTTGTTGCAACACCCGACATAATATCACATTGACCGTATCCATATGTATAAGTCATAGATGTATACGGGATAGTAACCGTAACGCCAGTATAGCTGAATGGCTTAAACGCATGGTTGGAAGCAAAGTCTTGCCCAAAAGTACTCGGGCATGGATTCCAAGAAAATATCCATTTATTGGAAATGGCTCCCGTAACCTTAAAAATTACATTTGAACCGTCAATTGTAGATGAAATCTCGAGAAAAGTAAGTTCCTTGTCTGCGAAATTTATTGAATTGTAGAGTTCCATCAAGCTGTCTTGGGTGTCCCAAAAAGCATTTGTCGCGTCTGTTTCTTCCACAAGACCTGAAGTTAGTGGCGCAGAAACAAAAAATGTTTTTGTTTCTGCCTCAACACTATCGTTGTTGAAAACCGCATACATATTAAACGCTCCTTCCATTAAATAGGTAAGACTATCGACGGAGTAATATGGACCACCGCTAGTTGTTTTTGCATTCGACCTTCCGTGAGCCGCATTTTTTTCGGCCTTCATTTTTGAATAAAAAGCTGACAAGCGATTTGTTATTGCGCGAGCTTCGTCTCCAATAACACCCTTTGATATCGTCCGCCCAATAATTTGTTCATCTTTTTTACATGAAACCAAAATGGCGGCAATAACTCCAAAAAATGCGAGCGTTGTTGCGAATATTGTAAATATTCTTTTTACATTGTTCTTCTTCGTGTGTGGTCCGTGGGGGAGAGGGG
>JBDTKK010000375.1:0-13453 GCA_039935335.1 Chitinophagaceae bacterium | reverse complement strand
GTATTGATGGACGAGCTATTTAAAGGCACCAATGTTCATGATGCTTATGAATGCACTAGTGCGGTGGTTGAAGGTTTGTTGGGACACAAAAATCACATCATGATATTGTCCACCCACATCCACGAAGTGGCGCATCATTTTGAAAAAAGGAGCGAACTTTTATTTTCCTATTTCGTCACCACAATGGGCGCTGATGGCTCGTTTCAGTTCACTTACCAGCTTAAGGAAGGAATCAGTAATGACAGGATTGGGTATAGGATTTTGGTACAGGAAGGGGTGATAGAACTCTTGCAACAAGGGAAGAAAAGCTAACAACATCGGGGAGCTTTTCAAAGCCAAAAATTATCGCAAATACACCTCTGTCACCGAGTTACTTTCTATCTTAAACTTCACGACTTCTTCGCTGGCCATTGGGATTTTTGGATTGCGTATCCAATGTACTTCATAATGCCCCGGACGTAGGCGCAGCCGTTGGTCTGCGGGATTACCTGTAATGTTCAAGCCATGAAAACGCAGGAATTTATTGCCCAGAGGAGTGTAAAGTTGTACGGTACCAATTGGCTCTGTATTGGTAAACTGCACATAACCCGATTGAAGAATTTGAATTTCGGTAGTAGAGCCAAAATCAATATCGGTATTGAAGCGAGAAACCGGTAGCGTATTTACTTCAATATAGTAATTGCCCGGAGGATAATCCAGTTCTTGCGTACAGTGTTGGCGGACGGTCGGCCCCGGTTCAAAACGGATGGTTACAATTGCATCAAACTCTTCTACAGGCCTGCCGGGAGCACCTGCATAACGGAATCGTAAAGTACCGTTGGTCACTTTTACTGTGACGCTATTTTTCTTATTGGCTTCCACCTTAATGCTCCGCATCAGCATATTTGTTCTGCCCACCACCAAGAGATTGTAATTGCCAGCGGGAATGATTTGCGGGTCAGGGTTTCCTGATGCGTCAACGGTGCGGTAGAATTGTTTCACAAGCTTTCCAGTCGCCGCATCCAGCAATTGGAGTTGCGGCGTAGAAGCATAAAATTTCCCATGGCCATCAGTAAAGAGAATCGAAAGTGTTGTCTCTTTTGCATCCTCTGTCTTTACCGTGTAGCCCGTTTCAACTGGTTTGGTATTCTCTATGCTATTAGGAAGAGGTTTGATTTTGACCGTGCTTTTTAAGGGTTCCATTGGCCGGATTACTACCGTTGTTTTTGGCGGTGGCGGCGGCGGTACAGCAATGCTATCTTTCTTTACTACCGGGCTAGGAATGCGCGTTGTCGTCGTCTTCACCAAAGGAGCGGAAGCACTTACAGGCACGGGGTTCACCACGTCTCTTGTAGAAATTGAAGCAGTAGTTTGTGCCTGACGAACAGAGTCTTTTTTTACAAAAGCAACAGGTCTGTCCATTCTATCTGGCTTGGAAACTGTGTATCGGGTAAGCGCAAAAGGAAGGCGATGCAATGAGCCATGTTTCAATGGAAATGGAAGCGTCTGAATTTCCTTCGGTGCTTTAGTTACGGCTGCCACAATCGGCTTTGGCGCAGTAGTAATAATCGGTGCCGTCACCTTGGTAGGAATATTCTCTGGTTTAGCAACTACAACTTTTGGAATAGCTTTTTCTGGAGTTCGGTTTTCAATGGGCTTTGGCTTCGGTACTTCAACAATGACAGGTTCCGGTTTAGGTTTCGGCACTTCTACAACGATAGGTTCCGCTTTGGGTGTCACTTTCACCACGATAGGTTTCTCCTTTTCCACCATAATTGGCAAGCGAAGTAAGGGGCGATAATCCGCAACAATCTTGTCTATAGCCGGAGCAATATCTTGCTCTTTTACTACTTGCAAATATTTACCAAGGCAGTTATACTGGTCTTTCAGCGGTGCATAATCTACTAGCCCAATGATATAGGGTTTGAAATAAATCTTGTCTTCAATCAGCTTCCTAACGACATCGCAAATATCGCCGCCGCAGCTTTCTCCGCCGTCTGTGATGAGGATAATGGAATAGGCATTGTGTACCACATCGGTTAAATCATTTTGAGCTGCTTCGGAAAGGGAATAAGCAATAGGCGACACACCGAAAGGCTTGATACTGGCGAGCCGGAGCTGCATCTGAGTCCAGTTGTTTTTTGAAAACATGACCTCTTCCTTGCTGTCGTAGCAGTCATTGTTTTGCGCCGGGCTTTGATGTCCATAAACGCGTAGGCCAAACTCTACACTATTATTAACAGCATAAATACTGTCCATCAAACCTGCAACTATCCTGCCGGCAACTTGGAAGCGACTGTCCTTATCCCCCCAAGGTTGGAGCATCGAAGACGACGCATCTACTATCAGTAAGATCCTCGGTTGGCGCGTATTGTTACTATTAACTTGTGCCTTTACCGTCCCGGCAAACACAGCCATAAGCAACAACAGAATTACCGTTGAGGCCATGTGCTTGACGATGCGAGGAACAAACAATTTTTGCAGAGTAGTAAGTGATTTTAAAGAGACTAAGCAGGTTTCCTTTTTATAGAAAATGCTCTCGGGGAAATAAAGTTGCAATCAGCTTTTTCTGAATTATGCAACAGGTAGCAAATGCTGGTCAATCAGCTTTTTCAAGGCAGCAAAGGTTTGCTTAATATCCAGCTCTCCAGTTATCAATTCCAACTTGCCTTGAGCTTCATAATAATCAGCTACAGGAGCGGTTTTGCTCTTGTATTCTCCAATTCTTTTGGTCACTACTTCGGCAGTATCATCAGTTCGTCCGGAGGTAATGCCGCGCTCTATGATGCGGCGTGTAAGCTCTTCTTGAGGCACCTCTAAAGACAACACCAAATGGATTTGCGTGTTTTTAAACTCGAGCAGATTGTCCAATGATTCGGCTTGTTCGCAGGTGCGTGGAAAGCCGTCGAAGATGAAGCCACGTGCATCCGGAAACTCATCAATCGTGGAGGAAATCATACCGATGACAACTTCGTCTGGCACCAACAAGCCTTGGTCAATATATTTTTGGGCTTCCACACCAAGTGGCGTATCAGCAGCTACTTCGCTTCGTAGTAAATCGCCTGTGGAAATATGTTTTAGGCCATAGACTTCCGTTATTTTGGCCGACTGTGTGCCTTTTCCGCTGCCAGGAGGGCCAAATAAAACTAAATTAAACATTATATTACTTATCACTGTTGGCCGACAAAAATACGGATTGCAAGGTGGATGGCATTGTTTCTTTTTCCAAAGAAATAGAGTTAGAAAAGCTAAAGACTCCAGTTCAGCTCAATTTTAAACCACAATAACAACCAAAACCTTGTTTTTTTCGTTTCTATCTCAAACAAATAATCATGCGCCATCTAACAATAATTGCTGCCCTACTTGGTTTCGCTTTGCTCACAGCTCAATGCTCCAACTCGAATGCTCAGAAAAAACCCAACCCTTATTATTCTCGAACTTCTACTACACCGATCCGACTAACAGATGCCCAATGGAAAAAAATTCTACCTGCGGACGTTTATCATGTAGCGCGGGAACAAGGAACAGACGTGGCATTTCAAAGTAAATACAATGACAACCATCGCAAGGGAATTTACTACTGCGCTGTTTGCGGGAATCCTCTTTACTCCTCTGATGCAAAATTTGAAAGTGGAACAGGCTGGCCTTCTTTCTTCCAACCTTACAATGCTACAACAAGTGTTGAGCTAAAAGAAGATGCTGATGGCTCGCGGACGGAAGTGCGCTGCAAACGCTGCGATGCACACTTAGGACATCTTTTCAATGATGGTCCTCAGCCTACGGGTTTGCGTTATTGCATGGACGGAACTGTTCTCGACTTTCAGCCGTTTAAGTAATGCTAAAATGATAGGTGGTGGTAGTGTAAAACATTTCGTTTGGCCTTAAAACAATGGAGGGGAAATAGGGATGATGAATAGCGTCAGGAAAGCCTTGTGGCGACAAAATAATACTATCTTTCATCGAGTCCTCTGCCTCCATTTGAAATGAATTCGAAGTTCTTGAGAAATGGATATACATGCCCGGCCTATCACTTTCTACAGCTAGGGTGATACCACTTACTGGGGAATGCAACAACAATGCTGGCCGGCTATTTTCTAGAACAAAGACATGGTCAAGGCCGTTCCTAATGTCTAATTGTTGATGCACTTGTTCATGGCAAGAGGCAATTTTCAAAGGTTTTCTGAAATCAAAGGCCGTGTTTTCTACTGCCAACATTTTGCCGGAAGGAATGCCTCTCCTATCAATTTCTATAAAGCCACTGGCACTAACAAGCAACTCGTGATCTGCCATCTCTCCGGAAAGATTAAACGCTGCATGATTACTCAAATTCACGAGTGTTGCTTTATCTGTATTGGCATGATAGGTGATGCAAAAATGCCCATCATCTTCCCATTCATAAACCACTTCGACATCCAGATTGCCAGGAAAACCATCCATTTCCTCTTTCAATAAAAATTGCAAAACAAGCATTCGCGGTGAAACTTTGAGCACATTCCAGATTTGTGCGTGAAGTCCTTTTGACCCGCCATGAAGTGTGGTTTGAGTATCGTTTGTGTCGAGGGCATAAGTCTTGCCATCCAATACAAAAATTCCAGCGGCAATCTTATTGGCACAACGCCCTAAAACCGCACCTACAAAGGCTTGCGGCTCATTCTGATAAGCTTCAAGCTTTGGAAATCCTTTAATGACTTTTACAAATTGGCCATCTCTATCCAGCACATGCATCGCTACAATGCGGGCACCATAATTCGTGATTTGGCACACTGCCTTGGCATGTGGTGCATAAAGCGTGTAAAGACCTATCGACCTATCAGGAATAGACGGAGCAAATGAATCCAGCGTAATTAGGTCAAGGTCGGACATCAAATCTGGTTTGCCTTGTAGCAGCGTTGAGTCTCAAGATAAAAAAAGTATTCCACTAACCTAAAATGTTGGTAGAATTTATTCGAGATTTGCTTTTTATGATGAGAAAGGAACGATACCAATTTGTGCTAGATTGGTTTCAAAAACATCAACCGGAACCGGAAACGGAACTCAATTTTCAAGACACCTTTCAATTGTTAGTTGCCGTCATCCTTTCTGCGCAATGCACAGATAAGCGCGTGAATATGGTAACGCCGGAGCTCTTCAAATCCTTTCCCACAGCAGCTTTTATGGCTAAGGCAGCGTTCGATGATGTGGAGCCTTTCATTCGCAGCGTCACCTTTGCCAACAACAAAACAAGGCACCTTATTAGCATGGCGCAAATGCTGGTCGAACGTTTTGATGGAGAAGTTCCGCAAACGGTCGAAGAGCTAATTCAACTGCCGGGTGTAGGCAGAAAAACAGCTAATGTTATTACTTCAGTAGTGTGGTCGCAACCGAACATGGCAGTGGATACGCACGTGTTTCGAGTAGCTGCAAGAATCGGCTTGACCTTAAAAGCCAAAACGCCATTACAAGCCGAAGAGCAGTTACTGGCGCATATCCCGGAAGCATTGGTGCACCGCGCTCATCATTGGCTAATCCTTCACGGACGCTATATCTGCATTGCTCGTCGCCCACTTTGCGAACAATGCGGGCTACAGGAAGCCTGCAACTTTTTCAAGCAAGAAATGCAATTTGTAGTTGCCGGTGAGCGGAAATACAATCCTGAAAAGGATGCGCAAAACAAGATTGGCGGCGGGAAATAACTAGAGCCAGCTCGGCTTGAAATTGGCTGAATATTCTGCCCAAGGCGTAGTTTTATAAACCCCATCACCAAAAAATTTCATAATCATTTCAATGGCCTTCACGTCCTGATACCCCGGAATTGGTTGGGGATTCACAAAGTTTTCTTCCATTACCACAGAAGTTGGATAAGACATCTGACCCTTCAGCAATTCTTCGGCAAAGGGATGCGTCCTGTCGGAAGGATTTGCCTTGTACATTTTACCCAAAAAACGGATATCGCCCTTCTGCTCTGCATCGAGTTTCACGGCGTAAAAATGCTCGTTCATGTACTTTATCACATTGGGATTTTGGAAAGTGGTTTGATCCATGCGTTTGCACCACCCGCACCAGCCGGTATAGACATCTATCCAGACCTTTTTGGGCTGTTCCTTCATGGCTACTTGCGCATCATCTAGGCTCAACCAATGAATCTCCTTCGATTCGCTTTGAGCTGTAGTAGCCTGCGCTTTTTCCCCCTTTTTGTTTTTATTACCTGCGAAAGAAAGATTCGAAAGGAGCAATAAGCCTGCGGCAAGAAGTATAATCTTTTTCATGAAAATTCGAAATAAATGAAGTTGTCGAAATTACAACCTAAAGGCGGGTAGCTTTGTTTGGTATTGTTATGCAAGCTCTAAAAATTGCCGTGGCCGTCACGGGCGCGAGTGGTTCTATCTACGCAAAATTGCTCCTACAGCATCTTTCAAAAGTTGATGCAGAAGTGCATTTAGTCTTTTCAGAAAATGCTAAGACAGTTTGGCAACACGAACTCAGCGATAAAAGTTTTGAGAATTTGCCTTTCAAAACTTGGGACAAGAATGATTTCTTCGCGCCCTTCGCTTCTGGTTCGGCGGGTTTTGAAGCTCTAATTATTTGCCCTTGTAGTATGGGGACGGTTGGCCGTATTGCTGCCGGCATTTCCAATGATTTGATTAGTCGAGCTGCCGACGTGATGCTTAAAGAAAGACGCAAACTGATTTGCGTTGTCCGCGAAACGCCGTACAACCTAATTCATCTCCGCAACATGACGACCATCACCGAGGCTGGCGGGATTATTTGCCCAGCCGCACCTTCGTTTTATAGTCGCCCAGAATCGCTGGACGCCGCCGTGGATACCGTTGTGCAGCGGGTGCTACAGTTGGCAGGAATTAGTGTAAAAGGGTATCGCTGGGGGATTAGTTAACTCCTACTTCTGCTTCAAATAGTCCTTCAAATAATCACAGGTATTCAGCACTTCAATACCATACTTTGTCTTCCCATTTTCATCTCTAAAGTCTTTGAAATAAGGGTTCTTCAAAGCATTGTGATAATAACTCTTGTCTTCTTCGCGCTCCCAGGAGGAAACTGCTTTCGATGCTGGACAAGACTTCTGCCAGCACTTTGCCGCCATCCAATTGCATTTGGCTTTGAGCTCGGCATCGGTCGTTTTTGAAGCAGCTTGGACAAATGCCTTTTCAGCAGCCGCCACGCTGTAATATTCTTGAGCAGATTTAGGCAGTTTTGCACGTTCTGGTGTGGCATAGTAAGCCGATTCATCAGCCGCGCTGCGATAATAATCGGACGCATGATGCGCCTTGCCATAATAGCTCATGCTGTACAGCCCTTCGCCGTACGCAAACAAGCTCTGGGCATCGGTCTTAGTGGAAAGCTCGGCCATCTTTTGGGCAAATCCTAGTTTGGAGTACTGGTGAATTGTGTCTTCGGCAGCCAAGTCCATTACGTCCTGAATGTGCGCAACGAAGGGATTGGGTAGCAGGGTTGTCGCAGGTATCTTTTTGAAGGTCGTTGCGGCCAATGCGAATTGCTGCGTGCGAAGATATTTTGTGCCTTCCAACTCTGTCAAAACATTGGCGGTATAAGGTGTTTTGTCCACCAACCAAGCATCAAAATCAGACTTGTTTTTCTTTTCCAGAAATGCCTGAACTTCTTTTACCTTTTGCGCTGGAAGCCGCTCCAGCAGCGAGCCCGGCAAATCCATAAAATCTTCGTCGGCGGTAAATTTCCCATCTTGACTACGGGTAACCCGGGCTAGGCAAAAAATCGCTTTTGTGGTGTCGCCGCTATGGAGATAAGCACTCGTCAATACAGTACTCATTAAGTCGCGATAAGTCTTATCGAATTCGGGATTCTTTGCACCGCGTTCATCCATCCAACGCAAAAGCGGGAGTAAAGAGGCTTCTGTTGCTGCATTCATTTTATCGGTGCTGCGGATGATGAGCAAGGTCTTGATAACGTCGTGCAAATCATGCTCGCGATTGCTCATTTTATCTTGCGTGGCGACTTCCAAATAATGCTTGGAATTGGCTAAATCTCCTTGCACAAAATACAAGTAGGCGGAAGCTAAATGCCAAAACGCCGGATGGCTACTCTTCCCTTCTGTAGCGGCTTTCAGACAGAAATCATTGACTTGCTTCGCATAATTTTTCCAGCGGTTAGGGGTCTGATTAGGTTGCCCATTATCTGCATTGCCCCAATAGCGATCGGTGTATTGATAATAAGCCGAGAGGTTTCTTTGTGCCAACAATTCTTCCTGCTGATAACGCTCTTCAATTTTATTGATTTCACGGGTTACCAATACGTCCAATCCGTTCATATTCGGGTCGGCCGCATAGGCAGTTTTTATCTGCGGCAGGGCTTCACTAAAAGTTCGTAAACCATCCATCACTTGAAGTACTGCGCGTTCATGATTGTTTTTGCAAAGTGGTAATACCTTCAGGATGCCATTTCCAGCAGCCCAATCGAAAGAAATGAAACTGCTGCGCTTACTAGTGCTCTTATCAAAAACTAGAGAAAAAAGGTATGCCGCTTCGGGCTTGCGTTTCAGCCGGAAAAGTGTACCAGCCTTGATACCTAAACAACGTACAAAAATCTCCGAACCGTCTTCCTTCTCATCGCCAATCATGGAGCTGTACAACTTTAAAACCTGCGCATATTTCTGCTCATGAAAAGCCATTCGAAGCACCTGATAGGCAAAGCGTTCTTTGATAAAATCCTGCTTGCAAACCGCATACAATTGTTGTCCGCTTTTTAGTAGTTTACTCATCTTTGCTGTGTCATTTGCAGGTAGTTCCCAATCGCCATCGCCGCCTGCTACATAAGGCTCGCATTGCTTCGCATACATCAGGTAACCAAGCGTTTCCAAATCCTTTTTCTGTTGTAGAAACTTTGAAAATCCGTTGCTCGATATTTCATCGCCAGACGACAATACCGTTCCTTTCTCGATGTTTTTATAAAGCTGATTAAGCTGCGTCCAAGAGAACTTGTAAATGAAAGAATCTAGGTCGGCAATGGGAACAGAATTTCCCGTAAACCCGCGCCAGGCTGCTATGTTGGCATCTGGGATTTCATCTTCGGAAGTGTAGCTATACCAATCGTCGTAGTACTTTATTTGGGCGGTGTATTGGAATGGAATAAAGGAAGGTTGCGCTGTAATTGTAGGCGGAAAAAACTGTGGATAATAATCATAAGGGTCTGGGCCATCAGAGCAGGCCACAACAATTTTATAAACAGGAAAAGCAAGGATGAGCAGACTAATGGTAAGCATCAAAAATCGCTTGGAGCGCATAAGCAGGGTGTTTTTTTAAAGATAAACTGTCACTGTGAAAAAGGATGACGGCGAGGTTGTCGTTTCTAATGTTTGCCGCAGTGAATTCAGCCATTTCCTGAACTGCCTCAATGTTACTTTCCTCCACCCGAATGCCATCACCGGCATGAATAGAATAGCCTTGAAAGACAGTGTCTTTTTGCGCTACAAAATTGTTTTTCTTCTTCTCAATAAAAAGACTTGCTACGCTACGAACCGCTTCTGGCGGCACATCCCGAAGAATGCCCAGGAACCTTCCTTGCCTGAATTGAAGACTCCAGGAATAGATAGGTAAAGCGACATCGAGCGGCAAAGGATAGCTTTTCAAGTCCTTCAAATAATCTTGCGCAATGTTGTTGTCGATGATGGAATTGGGCGCACTGATTTGTTTCAAATCGCCCATGTTGTAACACATCAACAAACCTCTATCTACAGGTGGAATGCCCGAGCGCAATCGATATTTCACCTGATGCATTCGAATGGTGCAACTTAATTTCCTTTTAGCAAAAAATGGCTGTTTGCGAAGCGCCCGTAAAAGGGCGAAATACGCGTCTTGACTGCTACTAGTCCAGTCGCAATCCATTTGAACTTCGTTGAGTAAAGTCTGTCCATTCAGCAAGCTTTCTAGAAGCTTGTTGATATTGGCTGCGAGTTCGGGTACTTTCTCCGATGTGAGGCTGCGGGCAGCATCTTGAGTAACAAAAACGACAGGAATTATCGGCCTTTTGACGTTGTCGACATTCCGAATGATGCCAACAGGAATTAGCCGGCCAGTTGGTGCATCCAAAACCACATCAAAGCAATGCAGGTAAATGTGCTGAATATCGCTGCTGTCCCAGCATTCGCGCTCGTACTGTGTTGGAGAGAAGCTTGTCTTCCAATAATAAATTCCGGTGCTGATGTGGTGATGCCTTCGAGGTTTGCAGCCCCAAAAAATGAGTGCAAAAATGGAAAGGAATACTAGCGACCGGAACATTGGCAAAGCAACGGAGAACACGGCATAGGGATAGCTTTCCCCGGGTTGCTACCCGGGGCTACTGGAATTTGACCCTTTCAGGGTCGCGCGTGGTGTCCAATTCGGACGGCATAGCTTTCTTTAATTCCCAATACACAAGCCCCTATTTTTGCAGCTTGCGGATACACACAAAAAATCTGGTGAAACGCTATCGTCGTCGGACGGTAGTGAATGAGGTTTCCTTCGAAGTATCACAAGGAGAAATTGTAGGATTACTTGGGCCAAATGGTGCAGGAAAAACAACCTCATTTTATCAGGTGGTTGGCTTGGTGAAACCCGATTCTGGCGAAGTCTTTTTGGATGACCTGAACATCACCAAACTGCCCATGTACAAGCGTGCCAGAATGGGCATCGGCTACTTGCCGCAAGAGGCTTCTATTTTTAGAAAACTTAGTGTGGAAGACAACCTCACAGCGGTTTTGCAGATGACCAACCTTACCAAAGCAGAACAACTTGCACGACGCGATTCTTTGCTGGATGAGTTTCACCTGAACCATGTACGCAAGAGCCCTGGAGACGTGTTGAGCGGCGGCGAGCGGCGGCGTACGGAGATCGCACGAGCCTTGGCTGTGGATCCAAAGTTCATCTTGCTGGACGAGCCTTTCGCTGGCATTGACCCGATAGCCGTTGAGGATATTCAGACCATTGTGGCGCGACTGAAATACAAGAACATCGGCATCCTCATCACAGATCATAATGTGCAGGAAACGCTTTCTATTACTGATCGTGCGTATCTACTTTTTGAAGGAAGAATCTTGAAAGCAGGCACGGCGGAGGAGTTGGCAGCAGATGAACAAGTGCGCAAAGTGTACCTTGGTCAAAACTTTGTTTTGCGTCGAAAAAATCTGGTGACGGAAGCCGAAAAGGCACCCACACAAGAGCGCGATGATGCAACCGAAGTAAAACACAGCAAACCGTAGCACGACAAATTTTTAAAGAAAAACGAACCGTATTTATAAAGCAGAATGGGAATATTATCACCGGCTCTTAAAGGTTTTATGCGCTTGCGACAAAGTGCGATTGAGAACTTTATAGGCTCTCCCTTTGATGCACAACTCAAGGAATTTCACTCCCTAGTTGGCTCCGCGCGTTATACCGAATGGGGCAAACGCTACGACTACGATTCCTTCAACAATATTGCTGATTTTCAGAAAGCCGTGCCGATTGGGGATTACGAGTCTATGAAGCCATTTATCCAGCGTATCATGGAAGGCGAGCAGAATGTTTTGTGGCCTTCGGAAATTACTTGGTTTGCCAAAAGCAGCGGCACTACGAGCGATAAAAGCAAATTCATTCCAGTATCTAAGGAATCGCTGGATGAAAACCATTACCGCAGCGGTAGAGACGTGCTAGCACTATATTTCAGGCAATTCCCCGAAAGCAAATTGATGGGTGGGAAGGGTTTAGTTATTGGTGGTTCCCATCAAGTAAATCAACTTAGCCCCGACTCTTATTATGGCGACTTAAGCGCGGTGATGATGCAGAATATGCCTATTGCCGGGCAGATGTTGCGGACGCCCGATTTGTCTATTTCCTTGATGGACGAATGGGAGGAAAAGATTGAAATGATGGCCCATGCCACGATGCAGGAAAATGTCACTTTCATCGCTGGCGTACCGACCTGGACAATCGTACTCATCAAGCGAATTTTTGAAATTGCGGGTACAAAAGACCTGCATGATGTATGGCCAAATTTGGAACTCTACATTCATGGCGGAGTGAGCTTTACGCCCTACAGACAACAGTTTCAACAGTTCATTCCGTCGAGCCAAATGCACTATTCCGAGACCTATAATGCCTCGGAAGGGTTTTTTGCCGCTACTGATGATGTGCGGGAAGAAGGCATGTTGCTGATGCTGGCACACGGCATTTTCTATGAGTTTATGCCAGTGGAGGATTACGGAAAAGATAAACCGAGAACGCTGACACTGGCCGAGGTGCAAACGGGTCTGAATTATGCACTTATTATTTCTACAAACGCAGGCCTGTGGCGGTATTTGGTGGGCGATACGGTTCAGTTTACTTCTCTAAAACCACACCGGATAAAGGTGACTGGCCGGATAAAACACTTCATGAATGCCTTTGGCGAAGAAGTGATTATTGATAACGCCGACGCTGCGATTGCCTATGCTTGTTCCAAGACGGGCGCAGTAGTGAACGATTATTCCGCAGCTCCGGTTTACATGACCGACAGCACCAATGGCGCTCACGAATGGATTATAGAATTTGATACGCTCCCCGTACCTCTGAACACCTTTGTGGAAATAATGGACAAGCATTTGCAAAGCATCAATTCCGACTACGAAGCGAAGCGGTATAAAGACATTGCCTTGCGTTTTCCTATTGTTCACCAAATGCCGAAAGGTGGCTTCAATCGCTGGTTGAAGGACAAGGGAAAACTGGGTGGACAACATAAAGTACCGCGCTTGTGCAACGACCGAAATTGGCTGGAAGAAATGCTACCGTATGTGACATCAGTCGGCTAAAGTGGCCTGAATTTTCTTGGAAAGTTTTGCTTTGACGAGTTGATAAGAAATCTCAATTCTTGCTTTCCATTCTGCCAATTTTATAGCATCGGCTTCTATCACCTTCACCCATTTTGCACGCTGCAAATGCGGAGCGGGAATATAATTTCCAGTTTCCGGAAGGCATTCAAAGTCTTCGTCGGAGACCTTGAAAGCAGTGTCGTTGGCGTCTTCTAAATTGGCGATGCAAAACATTCTTCCGGCTACTTTGAAAAGGAGATGGTCGCCCCATTGCACTTCTTCAGTAGTGGCTTTTTTGGAAAGGCAGATTTCGCGGAGGGTGTCGAGGGTCATGGGTTGGGTTGAAAGTCCGGAAAATCTCCGGTTTTTTGGCAAGCAGCCTGAAAGTTAGTATAGATTTAATCCTTTTAGTTTTATTTTAGCTTTTAGAAAAAAACCGACTGAAATGGCGCAAGTGAAAATGGAGTCTATTACGGATAATCAGTTGGAAAGAAATTCCACTCTCGAATTGATAATTGAAAGAATCAAAAGTTTTTCAATGATTGAGAAAGTCTGGGTTTATGGGTCTTTTGCCAGAGGCGATGACGAGCCAAAAAGCGATATAGACATTGCCCTAGAAACCAGTCTGGATTTCAGCTATTTTGATTTAGCTGAAGTGCAGTATCAGTTGGAACAACAAACCAATAGAAAGATAGATGTGGG